>JAZADA010000224.1:0-4543 GCA_036124135.1 Planctomycetota bacterium
TACCGAAACCGAAAAGGGAACGGTCACCACACGTAAAAACCAGATAGTCACACGCGGCTATACCGTCCTCACACGCCCCGACGGCAACGTGGGACCTTCCGGCCATTACACGACCGATAAAATGCAACGACTCTCCATCCTGAAAAATGGATCCCGCGTACGCATGTACCTCACCAAGCGACCCGACACCACCTACGATATCATCCGACCCAATGGCTTCGAACTCCTGCGCAAGTAAATAGTAGCAGCAGCCGCAGCCAACGTTTCACGAGACACACCATGGAATTAATTGCACGCCGCTACGACACCGGACAAGTAGTAACCCTGTCCATCCAGGATGACAAGATCCTGTCCGTCACCGAAACTGAACATCCCAATCCGGCTGAACTGCCCTGGGTCAGCCCCGGCTTTGTCGACCTGCAGATCAACGGCTATGGCGGCCAGGAGTTCAATGACCTGGAGCTGGACGTCGAACGCGTGGCCCAGGTCTCCCTGGCCATGGATGCTGACGGCGTTACCAGCTACCTGCCCACCCTGACTACCCAGAGTTTCGAGATGTTCGCTCACGGCATGCGGGTCATCGCCGAGGCCTGCCAGCAGGATGAACGCGTACGTCAGCGAGTACCCGGTATCCACCTGGAAGGACCCAACCTGAGCCCCGAGGACGGCCCCCGCGGCGCCCACCCGGTCGAACACTGCCGACCACCCGACTGGAATGAATTTCAACGCCTCCAGGAAGCCGCCCAGGGAATGATTCGTATCTTCACCATCTCACCCGAGTACGAGAACTCGGCCGCCGTCATTGCCCAGGTCGTCGACAGTGGCGTCATCGTGGCCATCGGCCATACCAGTGCCAATTCGGACCAGGTGCAGGCAGCCGTCGACGCAGGCGCCTCCATGAGTACCCACCTGGGTAACGGAGCCCACGGCCAGATTCGCCGTCACCCCAACTACATCTGGGACCAACTGGCCGAGGATCGACTGGTCGCCAGCCTGATCGTCGACGGACATCACCTGCCACCCGCCGTGGTCAAATCGTTCGTGCGTTGCAAGACGCCCGAACGCTGTGTCCTGGTCAGTGATATCACGGGCATGGCCGGCATGCCCCCAGGTCTGCACGAGAACGCCAGCCTGGGCAAAGTGCAGGTGATGGAAGATGGTCGCCTGGTCGTCCCCGGCCAGGAACAACTGCTGGCCGGTGCCTCGCTGCCGATCGGCGTCGGCATCGCCAACGTGATGCGATTTGCCGATGTGGACCTGCAGACCGCAATCGACATGGCCAGCACCTGGCCCGCCGAGATCCTGGGACTGACTCCCGTCCAACTGGCACCTGGTGCCACGGCGGACCTGGTCTTGTTCCAACTCCCCGACAATGAGCCATTGCAAGTGGTTGCCACGCTCCAGGCAGGCCAACTGGTCTATGGCTCCGTGGACTGAACCCACGTCACTGATTGAATCCACTGCCAAACCGTTCTACGATAGGTGCGCGTGATTCGCGTGTCCAAAGAATGCATCCCAAATATCATTTTTCCGGATTGAAAGCCACCCATGAGCAAGCCCACTGACATCCAACTCAAGTCCGTCCGTAGCAGCACCCAAAAAATCAATTACCGCACCCCCATCAAGTTCGGTGGCCGCGTCGTTAATGATGTCGTGCTGCTGAACATCACCGTCGACGTGGAAACGCGTGACGGAAGGACCGCCCAGGGATTTGGCTCCATGCCCGTCGGCAATGCCTGGGGATGGCCCAGCCAACAGGTAGATACGGCAGACACGCTGGCCGCCATGACTGCCATGGGAGAAAAGGTCGCCCAGGCAGCCGATGCCTACGAGGAGATAGCACACCCGCTGGAAATCATGCACGACATCTCCCAGTCGTATGCAGACATTGCCCAGGCCGCCAACGACGCCTGTGGCGTCAATGAAACGATGCCACAACTGGCCCAGCTGGTTTCTGCCAGCCCCATCGACGCCGCGGTCCACGATGCCTATGGCAAAGCCCTCGGTGAGAACTCATACAACCTGCTGGGCAGTGACTTCGTCAATCGCGACTTGTCACATTACCTGGATGACGATTTTGCCGGCGAAACGCTCGATACCTACACCCTGCGGGAGCCCAAGGCCACGATGCCACTCTATCACCTGATCGGCGCCCTTGATGCACTCACCGACGGCGACCTGCCTAACCGGCTGGACGATGGCCTGCCCGAGACGCTCGGGGAATGGATTCTGCATGACGAGCTGACCCACATGAAGATCAAGCTCAACGGTGATGACCTGCAATGGGACGTTGATCGCGTGATCGCCATCGAGAATGCCGCCGCTGCCGCCCAGGAGCAACGTGGCTGTACCGAGTGGCACTACTCGCTCGACTTCAACGAGAAGTGCGCTAACGTGGAATACGTGCTGGACTTCCTGGCCAAGCTCCAGGAAGGATCACCCGCCGCCCTCTCGCGTGCCCAGTACATTGAGCAACCGACCCATCGCGACCTGAAAGCCAACCCGGAAAATCGCATGCACGAGGCGGCCAAGATCAAGCCCGTGGTGATTGATGAATCGCTGGTCGATTACGAGAGTCTACTGTTGGCCCAGGAGCTGGGCTACTCGGGCGTAGCCCTGAAAACATGCAAGGGACATGGGGAAGCCCTGATGATGGGAGCCGCCGCGCAGAAACGCAACCTGTTTCTCTGCGTGCAGGACCTGACCTGCATCGGCTTCTCGTTCCTGCACTCGGCCAGCCTGGCAGCACGCATCCCGGGAATCGCCGCTATTGAAGGGAACGGCCGACAGTATTGTCCGGCCGGTAATGCCGCCTGGGAAACACCGTACCCGGGAATGTTCAAGCTACAGAATGGCACCGTGGCCACGGGAATCCTGACTGAAGCGGGACTTGGGTTCAGCAACCTGGATTGACGCGACCTAGAGCGCGTCAATAAGCCAAGCCGTTACACCAGGCCGCTACACCAGGCCATTGCGTACGGCCCAGACGGCCGCCTGCGTGCGGTCCGAAACGCCCACCTTGCGAAGAATGTGCTGGACGTGTTCCTTGACCGTCTCGTAACTGATCTCCAGCACCTGGGCGATTTCCTTGTTCGTCAGTCCCTGCACCAGGTAGCGTAGCACCTCGCTCTCGCGCTGCGTCAAGGGAACCTCCACGTCCGCATTGAGCCGGGGTGTTGCCAGGGCACCTGTCACCCGGCGTAGCTCTTCACGCTTCCAGGTACTTTCGCCAGCAGCAGCCTTGCGCAGCAACTCCAACAACCGGTTGCGACTGGTTCCCTTTAAAACATAGCCCGCCGCACCCACGGCATAAGCCTTGTTCACGTAGGTCGGATTATCATACGTGGAGAGCATCACCACGGGCAGATCCGGATGATCCAGCTTCAGTCGATTCAGGCAATTCAAGCCTTCCGTCTGGGGCATTCGCACGTCCAACAGGACCACGTCCGGACGGTGCGTGATGACGAAACTGATCACTTCTTCTGCGGTCGCTGCCTCGGCAACCACTTCGATTTCACTGCCGGCCACCATGCTACGCAAGCCGTTGCGAATCACCTCGTGATCGTCCGCGATCAATAACCTGATGCTCATCCTCTGCTCCCACCGTTCGAACCAGGATTTCTGCGGACCCGAAAAAGCTGCCTGGGCCGCTCCCGGGTCACCAGTTTCACTATGACACAGCCCCCCGGGGTTCACTACCACCCAACTAAGGGAGGGAAAGTCATATTTTCAACACGCAGCGGAGGCCGAATAGTCACCTCAGACCAGCCAGCTTAACAGCGATTTAGACCGGATCCCATGCGTCATTTGCCATCGTTTCTTAACCGTTAAAGTTTGTTGTGGCAGCCGTATAAATGTCGGTTTTTCCGACTATTCGGGCTATGACGATCATTCCACATGGACCGATTGAAAAAGATAAAGACATTCTTATCGTCCGTTCACGTCGTCCACTGGCCGAGGAATCCACGCCATGAAGAATATCACTTCATCATCCCGCACCTGGTTCACCCGTACCGTTAACGGCCTGCTGGTCCTCAGCCTGATGCTGCTGGGCAGTGGTTGCCGCACGGACCAGTCCCAGCATGCGACCATCGGATTCCGCAACTGGGTCCCGCGCACCCATCGCAGTCTTGCTCGCCAGCACAACCTGGCCCAGGAGCAGCAAATACAGGACGCGGGTACCGAAACGGTTACCGACGACGCACCTATCCCTGCGGATGAGACCGTCGCTCCGGATCCACCTCAACTGGCCGATACGGACACGCCCCTGGCCCCCATGCCCCAGGAAGATATCGCCGACCTGGTTGCGATCGACAACGACTTACCGGCCCTGGAAACGACCCCCGAACAGTCGACCGATGCCCAGGAAGAACTGCTTGAACAGCCACTTGCTGACACCACGGACGAACCACTTGCCGAGGTTGCCAGCGAACCGACCACGACACCCCTGGCACCTGTACCGACGGATCCCCTGGCAAACACGGACACGGCTCAGCAGGAACCAGCAACCGAACCCGAAACGGACTCCAGCGATGAAGAAGCA
>JAZADA010000225.1:0-6709 GCA_036124135.1 Planctomycetota bacterium
CTCCCAGACCGGGAACCTGCTCTCCGGTGCACCTCTCTCTTCCGGCGGAACCATTCGATCCGGAACGAGCGTTGACCAGGTCGTCGCCCAACGGATCGGACACCAGACAAAACTCCCCAGCCTCGTACTGGGATGTGAAAAGGCCAATCCTTCGGTCCATAAAAATTACTCGATGCTCTATAGCTCACATATTTCGTGGAGCAGCCCGACCACACCGACCCCACTGGAGGTCTACCCGGCACTCGCCTTTGACCAGTTGTTCAAGGACAAGGCCCAGAAGGGAGACCAGAGTGTACTGGATGCAATCCTGGCAGATGCCAAGGACTTGCGCCGTGGTATCAGTCGGCTCGATCAGCAAAAACTGGACGAGTATCTTAACTCGGTCCGCGAGGTAGAACAGCGGATTGAGCGCGCGGGCAAGCGTGGGGAACTTCAGGGCTGGCGACCGACCCTGACCAGTCCCAACATCCCCCGTCCCAAGGATGGCTATCCACAAGATATCGTCGACCACATGAAGTTGATGTGCGACATCCTGGTACTGGCGTTCCAGACCGATACCACGCGTGTCTGCACCCTCAAGCTTAACAACGACCACGGCACGCTGCGGTTCCCTCACATCGGTGTTGATTACATGATCCACCATCTCCTCTCGCACAACGATACCGACGACTGGCTCAAGGTAAACCAGTTCTTCCTCGAGCAGATGGCCTACATCGCGCGGCGCATGGACAGTATCCAGGAAGGCGAACGAACGCTGCTCGATAACTCGATGGTCATGCTCTGTTCCAGTATGCTGACCGGTCATCACGAAGCAACCAAGCTGCCCGTCGTCATGCTCGGCAGTGCCGGTGGTCAAATCCGCGGGGGCCAGAACCTGGACTACTCCGGGCAATCCGATCGCCAGATGTGCCGACTCTATTTAAGCATGATGGCCCGCATGGGAATCCCATTGGATAAGTTCGGCGATGCGACGCAACCGCTCGCCGAGGTTTGAATGGGTCGCGGGAACCAACTAGACAACTCCTCGCGATGCAAAAGTGAGCAGGCATGAAACCACTTCGTGGATTTTTTTACCTCTGGATGGTACTCGGCGCTGGCCTGCTCTCGGCAGCCGAGCAAGCAAACCCGCGACTGAACGTTATTGTTCTGCTGGCGGATGACATGGGCTGGAATGGTCCCAGCTCGTTCGGCAGCGACCTGCACCGCACGCCTCACCTGGACCAGTTGGCAAAGCGTGGCATGAAGTTCACCAACGCCTACGCTGCCTGCACCGTCTGCTCCCCGACCCGGGCCGCCATGATGACCGGCAAGTATCCGGCTCGCCTGCACCTGACTGACTGGATCGCCGGCCAGAATCGACCCTGGGAAATTCTCTCGATACCTGACTGGAACAAGCGCCTGGAATTATCCGAAACCACGATTGCAGAAGCCCTCAAGGAACGAGGCTATCGAACGGCCCACGTAGGAAAATGGCATCTCGGTTCCGAAGGGCATATGCCTGAGCACCAGGGATTTGATATCAACGTGGGCGGTACGCTGCGAGGAGGGCCCAACGGTGGCTATTTCTTGCCCAACAAGATGGATCTTCCAGAAGCCAAGCAGGGCGAGTACCTGACCGATCACCTCACCACCCAGGCATTGAAAATCATCGACAACTGGCAGGACGAACCTTTCTTCCTGCACTTCGCCTACTACACGGTCCATACTCCGATCCAGGGAAAACCGGAACTGGTTCGCCAGTACAAGGCCCGCGTCCGCCCGGGAGCAATGCATACCAACGCGACCTACGCTGCCATGTTCCACAGCCTTGATGAAAGCGTGGGACGAATCGTCAGGAAACTGGATGAACTGAAGATTGCGGATCGCACGGTCATCCTCTTTACCAGTGACAACGGCGGGCTGACACAACGTCTGGGCAAGAAAACCAACATCACTGACAACGCTCCCCTGCGACGTGGCAAGGGAGCGGCCTACGAAGGTGGCGTGCGGGTTCCCATGATCGCCTACTGGCCAGGAGTCACGCGGCCATCCAGTCGCTGTGACACGCCCGTCATGACGATCGACTTTTTTCCCACGATCATGCAGATGACAGCAGCTACCCCGGGACTGCCGTCACAGTACAAGGTAGACGGGAAAAGCTTTGTCCCGCTGTTACAGGGAAAACCGAGTATCTCACGAGATGCTCTTTTCTGGCACTACCCGCACTACCATGCCGGCGGAGATCATCCTTACGGTGCCATTCGCAACGCTAATTGGAAACTAATCGAGTTTTACCATGACCATTCGATCGAGTTATACAACCTCGACAAGGATATCGGGGAAGCAACCAACCTGGCGGACAAGGAACCGGAACGTGCGCAACGATTACTGGCAGAACTAAGAAGCTGGCGACGCAGCGTGGCTGCCCAGATGCCAACTCGAAATCCACGTTATGACCCAAGCAAGGCACTGCTTCCGGCGAGCCGCTAGGAATGCCTAGCTAACATCACAAACCTGGACACCGTGTCGCAGCGAGGCCACCGGGTCCTTCCACGTCGGGATAAATTCGTGGGCCACGAATCCCTTGAAACCGGTCTTCGCGATTTCTCGCATAACCGCCGGGTAATTAATCTCCTGGTGATCATCCAGTTCACCCCGCCCGGGATTGCCAGCCGTATGATAATGGCCAATGTAATCCTTGTACTGGCGAATCCGGCGAATGATGTCACCGTTCATGATGGAAACATGATAGACGTCAAACAACAGCTTGAAATTACTGGATCCAACCCGCTTGATCAGGTCCACGCAGAAATCAACGTCATCTCCAAAGTAACCTGGGTGGCCCTTCATCGGGTGACTGTCATCCCGTGAATTGAGGTGTTCCAGCACCAACGTGATCCCCTTCTTTTCCGCCAGTGGCATCACTTTCTTCCAGGCGTCCACGCAGCGTGTGGCAGCCTTTTCATCATCCATTCCTTTGAATCGCATCCCGGTGAAAGTAATGACGCTCTTGGCACCAATCTCGGCGGCCAGTTCAATCGCCCCGGACAGCCCGGCAACCACCTTGTCAACGTACTTCGGGTCACAGGGTCCATCCTTGAAACCATGCGCCCCACTGACCAGCGATATTTCCAATCCCAGGGACATGGCCATCTTGTAATCGTCGCGTGAAATTCCCTCGATACCCGTAATCCCCATCTCCACGCAGTGGCGGGCCAGGTCTGCTGCTTTCATCGGCTGGAAGCACCATCCCATGACACTATGGCGAATCGGCCCACCCTTGCGAGCCACGTAGTCCGACTGTGCTTTCTCGGCGGGCAACTGGGCTGACAACGGAGCTGCTACTCCGGTGGCCAGGGACAGTGCGCCCGTGGTCTGCAGGAATTTTCGACGTGAAGGTTTCATCAGGTTTCTCCGCTCTCCTGCCTGTGCAGGTCTTAACAATAGGTCATGCCTGGCCGCACGATTCAACCACGTGTCAGCAGGCCCTGGATATCAATCAAGTGTAACTGTCGCCCCGCGTTGCCATCAGGCGCGTCGATACAAACGTACCGACTGTCAGGACTAAACCGCGGATGTGTATCAACACGCCATTCCCCGGTATAAATCTTGGGCAAGTGAAAATGTCCAAGGTCAATGCGACGCTTGCTCTTCACGTGGTACAGGTGAGGCGTCTGCAACCGTTCCTTCCCCTTGGGATAGGTATCATTCAAAATCCACTCGTTGCCCGGCAGGTAACTCAGGTGCCCGGAACCGTCCAGGATTCCTGCCCCTACCTCCTCGACCTGCCCACCCTCCTGGTCCTGGAAAAGAAAATTTCCCCAGTTCGTATTCCCCGCGTAATGACGCGATTGGGAAAGAATATGTTGTGGATCCCGCCAGATGAAATGCGAAGCATAACCGTTGGGAATCACGACCCGCACATCCGTACCGTCAGGCCGTGCTGTCACCAGTCGCGTTAAACGACTGCCATCGGGATAACGCCAGCGATGCAGGGCAATAAAACGCGAACCATCAGGACTGTACAGCAAGTGATTAAAGTAATGCTTGATACCCAGCTTGGCCTGGGGAATCACACCCAGCCGGGCCATATCAGCCAACGAGATGATCAGTCGGGATTTCCCGGTTTCCAGGTCGATATGAAAAATCCCGGAACTCGTCGGAGCCAGGTCATCCGCATGAGGATCGGGGAGACCGGCGTATCCATAGCCAGGACGCACGTCACCAATCCTGCTGAAGTCCGGAGCCACCGCCGATTTGCCATCCGGGCTCACCGAGTAAATGGCATGTGGAATGGTACGACGTTTCCTTGTCTGGATATCGTAAACATGACAGACGAATCGATCTCCCTGGCGATCGTTCCAGAGAACCTGCGTCTGCGATCCCGGTAACCATTGCAACATGCATCCCTGCTGCCAGTTCCAGGCCTTGCTGTGACCAAACGGAATCCAACGATCACCGTCCTGCAAATCGACCATTCCAACAGCAATCCGATCCTTGCCGGTCGGAGAGCGATGCTGGAAATCAACCTCCATGCCAAGGACATATCGACTGGTCGGATCAAACTGGAGCTTGTCGTAATAACCAAACCAATGATGCCGTGGTCCACGGGTGATCGCCCGTACGGGTGGAAACTCAGCCTTAAATCGAGCACCCACCTGGGAGCCCAGTGCCAGGCAAGCTGCTCCGGTTAGGCCACCTTGCAGTAAATGGCGGCGATTCATGCTGATATCCATCTTACCCCCGTTAAGGAATTCCCGGTGACCCTGCTATTTGAATAGATCCCGGGACTGGCAACAATAGTGCTAAAATGCCCCAGACCATGTAAAATAGAAACTCCCTGGATCCCGGTCCCAACTGCCCAACGATTTCATGAAACATCCACTCCTGTTACTGCCCACGGCCCTGCTGCTCGCAGCCAGCACGCGTCATCTCGGCGCAGAGGAACTGTTCTACGAACAACCGATCCGAGCCATCCTGAAAGCACATTGCTTCCAGTGTCACGGGGAGGAGAATGTCCAGAAGGGAAAACTAGACTTACGTTTGCGGCGTTTCATCGTTCGTGGTGGGGAATCAGGCCCTGGCCTGGTCCCGGGCAAGACTACAGAATCATTGATACTGCACCGCATCAAGTCAGGTGAGATGCCACCCGGGGACAAGAAACTCTCCGCAGCTGATATCCAGTTGATCGAGAAATGGATTCAACAGGGTGCGCTCACACAACGCGAGGAACCAGCCACCATCGCGGCCGATGCACTGACTGACGAGGAACTTCAGTTCTGGGCATTCCAACCTGTCGAACGTCCTGAATTGCCAACGGTAACGCGACCGGAACTGGTACGTTCCCCCATCGATCGTTTCCTGCTTTACCGACTGGAACAGGAAAACCTTTCGTTCTCATCCACAGCTTCGCGCGTCGCACTGATCCGTCGGCTGTCTTTCACCCTGTTGGGCCTGCCTCCAACACCGGAAGAAGTTCAGGACTTCCTGCAGGATGATCGCCCCGATGCGTATGAACGGCTGGTCGATCGCCTGTTGGCATCGCCCCGCTACGGAGAACGTTGGGGACGCCACTGGCTGGATACGGCTGGCTACGCCGATTCCGAGGGATACACCGAGAAGGACCCGGTACGTGAATTCGCTTACTTCTATCGAGACTACGTGATTCGCAGCATGAACCAGGACAAGCCTTTCAACCAGTTCATTATCGAGCAACTGGCAGGTGACGAACTGGTCGCCTCCAACTACCAGGACATGACACCTTCCCAGCGAGAAAAGGTCATCGCCACGGGATTCCTGCGCATGGCACCGGACGGCACTGCCTCCGGAGGTGTGGATCGGGCAGTGGCCAGTAACGAGGTGATGGCCGATACGATCAAGATCGTATCGTCTTCGCTGTTGGGACTAACTGTGGGTTGTGCACGTTGCCACAATCATCGTTATGATCCCATCAGCCATACCGACTACCATCGCTTGCGAGCGATCTTCGAACCTGCACTGGACTGGAAACAATGGAAGACTCCCAACCAGCGCCGCATTTCACTCTACACGGAAAAGGATCGGCAGCAGGCCGCAACGATCGAGGCCCGCGCCAAGGAAGTCGAAAAGGAACGAGAGGTCGTTCTCCAGGGTCACCTGGACCGCACTCTCCAGGAAGAACTGCTCATCCTTCCCGAAGCACTGCGCGAACCACTCAAGGCAGCCTATCAAAAGCCGGCCAAGGAACGTACCGAACAACAGGTCGCCCTGCTCGACGAATATCCCAACGTGGGAAAGATCAGCAGTGGATCGCTCTACCTCTACAATCGCAAGCGTTCTCAACGTGCTGCCGCGATCGAAAAAATAGCCGGCGAAAAAGAAACGAATCATCTCCAGCGCGTCCAACAGGAACAACTGGTGGCCCTGCCTGCGGCGCAACAAGCGGCCGTCAGTGCGGCCCTTGCCGTACCGGAAAAGCAACGGACAGAAACCCAGCAAACGCTGCTAAAGCAATTTCCCGGGCCGGCAGTGACGGCCGCAACCCTCAAGGATTACGCCCCGGAAGCAGCTGCGGAAGTTGCTCGCTATCGCCAGGTAGCCACCCAGGTCAAGACCATCGATTCCAAGAAAGAACTGGATGATTTTTCCGAGAAAGCCAAGGAGATTCGCAGCACCATCACCAAGGAACTCTTTATCCGTGCTCTCACGGAGTCCAAGAACCATACCCCTGCCACGTTTCTCTTTCGACGGG
>JAZADA010000226.1:0-5970 GCA_036124135.1 Planctomycetota bacterium
AATATGAGAGGTCTAATAGACAATCAATTAAGAGAATCGAAAATAAATACTATTTTTCATGTTAATAAAGACACTTATGCTGAAAAATGTCTATTTTTTAGCCATCGGCGGGCAACTCAAGCAGGAAATCTTTGACGAGGTGGACCAGGAAGAGTTTGAAGAAGACGAATTGGTCCAACGCTTGATTGAATTACGCGAAACGCTCCGGCAGCAATACGAGGTGGGTCGTACGCTCGAGGAGCGCCTGGATGATGCGATCGCTTCGGAACAGTATGAACTGGCAGCTGAGTTGCGAGACAAACTCGCACAGCGCGAAGCTAACGTTCTCTAGGACAAGCGCCGGCTGTTCTGAAAGTCCATCTCTTTACCCACTTTCTTGAGCGTGTTTTCTCTGACACGTTTTGCATGGCAGTTGCTTCCAGGAATTGATGAGGGAGTCCTCTCGTCGGATCAGCGATACGCTAGCGTTACATGGTTTTGTAAGAATGACGTGGCATGATGTCAGGCTGCCCATGGCAGGATGGATCTCTAAAGTCAGCTCTGTAAGTTGTTTGCGACGCAAAATGTAAATTCCTGCTGCTTTGGCACGAGGGCTGCATGATAGGTAGCTGTCAGGTTCTGGGTGGGATCGCAATCGTTGATAAGAACTAGCAAAGGAGTGGCCATGTTAGTACTGACACGTAAGCTTCAGGAAACGATAAAGATTGGTGACAATGTGACGATTCATATTTTGCGTGTGAAGGGAAATACGGTTCGTCTGGGGATTGATGCACCACGCCAGGTACGTATTGTGCGTGGGGAACTAACAGAGAAGCAATTGCCGGCTGGTGATACCTCGGAGACAGGCCAGGAGGGCTTAAAAAAGGATGGTGCGTCCGCCGGAGGTCCGGTTGTTAAAGGAGGTTTTCAAGGGGCCGGCCCAGGCCTTTCAGGCTTCTTTCCCAGGGTCTTGAACCCCGTTTCCTTTCCGGTGCCTGGTGTGGATGCGACGAGCGATTCTATGGGCCCCTGAAGGACCTTGTGCGGGACCGGGCGAGGTAATGCCCCCCCCTTCCCTTCCCTGCTGGTCAGGATCCTGTTGCGCTGGTTATTTGTTTCAGGGTGGTTTCCGTTTATAACCAGTACGTAGATCGGTTCCTTGGCGGGCCGCCTGTGAACGATTCAACGCCGGGAGATATACCCATTAATACACCGCAGGGAAAGTTAGCGCTCGAGGGCGGTGAAGCGGTGCTTCCGGAAGGCCCACCCTCCTGGCCTGCTCCGGATCCGTTGATCGAATCCGTTTTGGCCACTGCCTACGAGGATGGAAGCTGGGGACGTTATGACGGCGACCATGGTCAGCGACTGATTGAACTACTTGCCAGCCTGCATGCGGTGGAACATGTCTCCCTGTGTGCCTCGGGAACGATTGCCGTGGAGTTGGCCTTGCGGGGCTTGCAGGTAGGAACGGATGATGAGGTGATTCTCGCTGGCTATGATTTCCCGGGTAATTTTCGCGCCATTGAACATGTGGGAGCTCGGCCAGTACTGGTTGATATCGACCCGTGCCGGTGGTGCCTCGATGTTGAGCGATTGGAAGAGGCGCTTAGCCCACAGTCGCGAGCCATCCTGGTGTCACATCTGCACGGTGGCCTGGCACCGATGGACCAGATCATGGAATTTGCTCGTCGCCACGACCTGGTGGTTGTTGAAGATGCTTGCCAGTCGCCAGGAGCCGTCGTTAATGGTAGGCCAGCAGGATCCCAGGGGGATGCAGGTGTATTGAGTTTTGGTGGTAGCAAGTTGTTAACAGCGGGACGTGGTGGTGCCGTGTTGACCTCGGATGTTGAAGTACAGCAACGCATCAAGGTTTATTGTGAGCGAGGAAACCATGCTTTTCCACTCAGCGAAATACAGGCAGCCGTATTGTATCCCCAGGTGGAAAAACTTGCAGAACGGAATGCCCTGCGCTGCCAGCGAGTGAATCGTCTGCTGGAGCAATGGCAACACCTGGACGTGTTACGTCCGATCCAGTCCCACGTGGTGCCAGCTGAATCATGGATGTCAAGTTTCTATAAACTGGGATGGTCCTATGATCCTGCGGCCCTGGGGAATGTATCGCGAACCCGTTTCCTGGCAGCTGTGCGGGCCGAGGGAGTGGCGTTGGATGAGGGGTTCCGGGGATTTGTAAAACGAAGTGTTCGGCGATGCCGTGTCGCCGGCGAGTTGACGGCCAGTGCGTTGGCAGCTGAGCGAACCGTGATTTTACACCACCCTGTGTTGCTCGAGTCTGAAGCGACGCTGGATCGTGTAGCAATTGCCATGAATAAAGTTGTGGCAGGTTTAGGTAAGGCCTGATGTTCACCGGGAGAACCGGTGAGTTATGATCGTTTAATCAAGTGAACGGATAGTTATTGTCCAGGGAGTGCATGATATGCAAGGTTGGGAATGGAGACGAGGATTCAGTTGTGTGTTCCTGGCTGGAGGTGTTTTCCTGGGGGCGCAGTTTGAAGCCAGGAAGCTTCAAGCAGTTGAACCACGGGCAACTACGAAAGCGGAGCAAGTAAAATCGGTCGAGATGCTCCAGCAACAGGCCCGCGAAAAAATATCGCAGCGCAAGTTCAAGGAAGCAACGGAACTACTGACCCAGGTGCTGGCCAGGGATAAGGAGCAAGCAAGTGCTTACTACGTCCGTGGCCGCGTCAATTTCCAGCTGGGTGAAATCAAGCAATCCGTGAAAGATTTCGATGCCTATGTCAAACGACGCCCACAAGTCGAGTCGCGGCAATGGGAGAGAGGGATCGCGCTTTACTATGCCGCTGAATTCAAGCGAGGGGCTCAGCAGTTTGAGCTCTACCAGACATTTCATGATAACGATGTTGAAAATTCAGTCTGGCGATTTCTTTGCATGGCACGAGATGAAGGTGTTAAGAAGGCTCGCCGGGTCATGTTGCCAATCAAGAATGATCCACGGGTACCCATGATGCAGGTGTTTGAAATGTATCGTGGTACGGTTGAGCCTGCGGAGGTTTTGAAAGCCGTTCATGCAGACAAGCCCACCGGTAATGTGCTGACGGGGCGGTTGTTCTATGCCCACCTCTACCTCGGGCTATATCACGAAGCGATTGGGAAGAAGAAAGAGGCAGAAAAATATATTCGCCTGGCTGCCCAGGACAGCCTGAAAACCAATCCTCGTATTAATACCTATATGTGGGATGTCGCTCGCATTCACCTGGTGCAATTCGAGAAGACAAAGAAATCGGCCAAGTAGCTGGCAAGGAGAAGCATCCATGAATCAACCACAGCCCCAGGCGGTTGAGCCAGGCGAAGTACGAGAACTGGCACTGCAGGTGGTGCAGTCAGATCGCTTTCCCTACCTGGCTACCGTTGCAGGAGATCAACCACGTTTGCGACCGGTCTCCCCGGTTAAGACCGATCAGTTTACGGTCTACGTGGCGAATCTGCGCAGCTATGGGAAAACGGCTGAAATTGCAGCAAATCCTCGCGTGGAATTGTGCTATATGAATGCCGAACATGACCAGGTCAGGATTACAGGGTTGGCCGAGATCGTGACCGATTCACAACTGCTGGAGGAAATCTGGCAAGCCAATCCGTTGCTGCGGCAATACCTGGGAACGATCGATAACCCGGCACTCATTCTTTACCGGGTGAACCCGGCACGAGTACGGTATATGCGCGAATGGGCGCTCGAATACCACGAGGTTGCGATCGTCTGAAGTAGGCCGCTGATCAAGGTTTCCCAACGCAGTAGAGCATCGTGTCTGAACGCAACAGGAGTCGGCCTTTGACGGGAGTGGGCGACGCGCGGAATATCTCGCTGCTATCCTCCCCGGTTACCCGGTTGGTAGCCAGGAGTTCAAAGGTCTTGCCTGGTCGAATAACCGAGGTTGTACCATTTTCGTCCGTGGCATAGATGAGACCGTTGACCGCAATGGGAGACGATGAAAATCCGCCATCCATGCGCTTGGTCCAGAGTTCCTTGCCCGTGGCCACGTCGTAACAGCTGGCCAGCCCAGGGCGTAAACGTGTAACCACCAGGTAATCCCCGACCACGATCGGGGAAGGCAGGTCGCGTCCTCCGCGACGCGTGCTGCGCCAGACCACGTGGCTCTTGGTAACGTCACCCTTGCCACCCGGTCGCATGGCAATCATGTCGCCAGATCGTCCGGAAACGGCGACCAGGAAGTCCCTGGCTGGTGTGACGGTAGGCGTGCCGCGACCGGTGGTGCCTGTGACATGCCAGAGAGGTTTACCATCGTCCAGGTTGTAGGCATTAATGCTGCTGTTGCCGTTAAGCACGATCTCCGAACGGTTGCCTGTCTTGACAATCACCGGTGTGCTCCAGCCTCGTATCGTTTCACGCTTGGTTTTCCAGACGGTTTTGCCGGTTTCCAGTTCGAGTCCCAGCAGGTAAGCCTCGTCGTCGGCATCGCAGTTCTGGATGACCAGCTTGCCGGCAATGATCGGCGAGGATGCGGTTCCCCAGGGACCGCCAAAGTCGCCCAGTTCGCGTGACCAGATCACGTTCCCATCAAAATCGTGGCAGTGAATGCCTCCGTGCCCAAAGAATGAAATGATGTGTTTTCCATCCGTCACGCAGGTGGAGGAAGCCCGGTTGTTCATGGAGTGAGTTTTTTCGGCGGTGCCTTCCCAGCAGATCTTTTGCCAGAGGATCTTGCCGCTTTTCAGGTCGATGCAGACCAGGGCTCGCTTGCTGCCGTCGTCCAGCGAGGAAGTGACAAAGAGCTTGTTTTCCCAGTAAATGGGAGTCGACTGCCCTTGGCCAGGCAGCTTGGTTTTCCAGAGTAATGAATCGGCTGACCATTGGACGGGAACGTCGGCAACGCTGCTGTGCCCATCTCCGCCCGGTCCGCGCCACTGGGGCCAGTTGGTTTCTGCCTGTAACGAAAGACTGCCGAGCATGATGGCCAGAGCGATCGTTAATTGAGTTGCCGTCTTTTGCGCTGCGTGCATTGCTTGTTTATCCTTCTCGTACCAGGTTGATCTTTTCTAATCAGTGAGCGTTCTCTCTAGAGCGAACGGATCCGAATGTTTTTCCAGCGGCACTTGGATCCCTTGGGCCACCCGGTGCCACCGTGTACCTGCACCGCTATGCTACCCGAATTGCCCAGCGTTTGTCGAACGAAATCCTTGTCGTAGCGTTCGGTCTTGGCCGTGTTGCCATCGAATTCACAGACTTTTAGTCCGTTGATCCACGTCACGATGCGTGGATGGTCCCCCTGGACCAGTACCCGGGCCGTGTTCCAGTCGTCAACTTTCCAGGCTTTTACCCAGGCAGCGGGGGTGCAGCTGTAGTTCAGGCCCACGCTCGCGGCAGTCAGGTGTTTGGCCGTGGTGATGCCGACCAGTTGTTTTTTGTCGTCATACTTTCCGTTGATATCAAAGGTGCGCGTGTTGAATCCGCGTGTGCCTTCTCCGTAAAGCTGTCCAACATTACCGGCATCGTGGTAATCGACCATCATCTGGATGCATTGTCCAAGGTCGTTGCCGCGGATGAACAACCCCGAGCAAACTCCCCAGTCCGGTTTCATGTCGATCAGGAGCTCGAAATCTCCGAACTTCTGGTCCGTCAGCAAAATGCCACCGTTACCGGATCCGGGTGGATCCTGTTCGCCGGTGATCGTACCGTCTTCCACGGCCCAGCGTCCACCAGTTCCATGTCCGATCTTCTTGGGATTCTTGTGCCATCCCTTGAGCGACTTGCCGTCAAATAACTCGGTCCAGCCTTTCTTGGTGGGAGCGGCATGGATACGTGACATGAGTGGCTGTGCTGTACTGGCAACACAGGCTGCCAGGCTCGTTCCCAGGAAGTGGCGTCGATTCGAGTCAGGTTGTTTTCTCGTGGTGTGTGTCATGACGGACAGTACTCCCGGTAAGAAAGAGTTGATTTGCTTTGTCGAGCATTATGATAATGGCCTGCTTGGCCGCCGGCAACGATGTGCTGTAAAA
>JAZADA010000227.1:0-2431 GCA_036124135.1 Planctomycetota bacterium
CAGGCACAGGTAGCCCTTGCGTACCGACGAGTTGCGAATCGAGTTAACGAACTTGCCGTTGATCGACAGCTTCACGGTACCATCCACGCAGACCACATCGTAGACGTTCCACTCGCCTTTGCCCTTGCAGCGAAGTTCCCGTGACATGCTGCGTTTTCCACGGGGGTTATCGGGAGTCGCCTCAAGTCCATTAGCACCGAAGAGTTCGCCGGAAATGTATCCGATGTGGTTGGGCTTACCATTACGCTTATGAAGATTGATCCAGTCCAGTTCAAGCATCTGTACTTCCATGCCCTTGGGTAAGCGGCGGCCCCCGGGAATGGATCCCTCGCTCCAGACAAAGACACCGGAATTGCCGCCAGCCTTCATGTGACGCCATTCGATATGCAGGATGAAGTTCTCGTACTGTTTTGCAGAACGCATCACGCCGATCGGTAGACCGCTGCAGACCAGTAGTCCATCCTTGACACTCCAGGTGGCAGGACTCGTGTTGACATCCACCCATCCCGTAAGATCCTTGCCGTTGAACAGGGAGACGAAGCCGGTCTCCGTTTGAGCATTGGCCTGGTCCATCGAGCCGAGAAAGAGTGCGAGGGTGACTACAGCGATGAGAATGCGAATCATGGAGGTGTTTCCTAATGGGTGGAAGGGAATCCTGCACTGCCGACCACCGGCAGTGGTTCAAGTATACGCTTCTCCTGGGGAAGAATGTATTCGAACGTACCAGGAATTCTCGGTTAAAAAGAGCTGCTCTGCAATCACTCGTCCCGTCCAGCCGGGGCCAGGTCAGGTAACGGTGCTACCCGCTGCCGCGTGTTTGCAATGCGTTTCGATTTTTTTGAGCTCAGGCAGCTCGGCCCAGTAGGCGTCGCACGGCCCGTGACTCGCCGGTCAAGACCCGCTTGATGCGGCGACAAATACTGTGTCCACGCAGGAGCAGCCTTTCCGTGCGGAGTTGGCCAGGAGTACGAAGATCCTGGATAGTTACGGAGTTCTCCTCTGGTTCGCCTGGACGTCGCTTGTGAGCAATAAACGTGAGAGCATCCCCGTGACCATAGCTGCGTCGATGAGAGAGGTAACGATAGCCATGATCGATGGTAAACTTCTGTTCGATAAGCATGTCGGCAAGGCTGGTGTCGGTCAGTTCGACCGGGTGCATGCCATCAAGTGTCTCGCCATGTAAATCCACCGACAGTAGGAATTGGCCATCTTCATGAAGATAGCTATGGATGTTATCGAGAATCGTCTCGGGATCGTAGGTGTGATCCAGGACGTTAATGCAGACCACAAGATCCGCCTTTCCTGCCAGTTCATCAATGGGTTGCTCTGCAGGAATCGTATGAATCACATTTGCATGTTTTAATTCGCACCAGGGTATTTGCTCCATGTATGCATCGGCCAGGGGTTCAACAGCATGGATCTGGGCGTCTGTAAAGAAGCGGGTTCTCAGGTGGGAACCCGCTCCAATATCAACGACGGTCTTGCCAGCCAGGTCACCTGCCTTGAAACCAAACGATTCAAACAACATGCCGTTAAGCTTTTCCAGCTTGCGGTCCGGCTTCGGTTTCTTTGAAACGTGGTATTCCAGTTCCCCGGATTGAGCTGTGGATTGCCACTGGGCAAAAGCCGGATTGGTTACGTTCATTGCACATCTTCTCCTTGACGAGTGCCGCTAGCAAATAAAGCCGGAAGTTTCACTGGAACCGGGCGCATCTTAGGTGGAGGGGCAAAATATCACAACGTCAATCAGCAGGGCGACGAGGTGCCAGGAAATCAACTGCAATCCGCAGGAAGAGCAGTTTTGCCATGGATCCCTCTGCAGGGGTGTCGTGTCATTCATGATGGGTCGGTGGTTTTGCTCCTTGGTCTGGACGTCGGATGCCCGGTCCCAGGTGACAGGTTTTCCATTCTATGCTGTTCGTCCTTGGGGAGCCTGGCTTGTTGAACCGTGCAGGCCGGCACTTTAAACTGGTATGCGATGCCTGGTGACCACAGCTATTTTAAATGCATGGAATAAGGAATTGATCGGGATGAGTAACGTCAAGAATTTTGGGGCTATCGGTGATGGCAAGACAGACGACACGGAGGCGATCCTGCATGCCATTGCAGAAAGTGATCAGCACCTCATTTTCCCCCAGGGGACCTATGTCATTTCCAAGTCGATCGAAATCGATCTCAAGGACCAGGGCCCCCTGGCGATCAGTGGTGATGGTGGTACGGCGCGGATTGTCATGAAAGGGGCTGGTCCAGCTCTCAAGATCACGGGCACTCACGGGGGGACCGGAGACCCGGGAACGCACAGTGAGAGTGTCTGGGAAACCGAACGGTTTCCGACGATCTCGAACCTGGAGATTGCCGGGGAACATCCGCAGGCAGATGGAATTTACCTGACCGGGACCGTGCAGGCGACGATCTCTTCGGTCCTGATTCG
>JAZADA010000228.1:0-2076 GCA_036124135.1 Planctomycetota bacterium
GCCAGCGCGGTGCCGCTGCCAGCAGATCCTTCAGCTCCGGTGTTTGCGCTGCCTGGTCTCGCAGCTGTTGTCCTGTCTGGTCGTCGATGACGACGGTGTCCGGCCAGCGGGTAGCAAGTTCGATGTAATAGGGAACGGCCTCGTCGTAACGACGGGCAAGTTTCAACAACCGGGCCAACCGGGCGGTGGCTCCTGCCACGACCGATTCATTGGCCGATCGTTTCAAGCGGACCAGGTAAAGCTCGGCTTCCAGTAACTCGCGATCAATGATCTGGTCGGCATGAATGAGCTGGCTGGCCAGCTGCAGTTGTGCTTGTTCGGCCAGCGTGTGGCTGCCAAAGAAGCCGATGAAATTCCGCAGCGGTTGTGTCTTGGCCGAGGCCACGGCCTCGTCGTAATGGGCCTGGATTGTTTTTTCCATCTTTGCCCGCTGTGCGGGCTCGGCCTTGGTAAGCAGCTGCATGATGCGAGCCTGGATCCAGCGATCCCGTCGGACATGCAGGTCCTCGGAAACCTTTTCCAGAGGACGTTCATCCTGGGGGGTGGCGCTGCTTTGCAGGTCGAGCGTCCAGAGGCTCATGTAGGTCTGGAAAGAACCTTCCAGGTCACCACTGTTCTGGAGTCCCATGGCCAGCAGTTGGAGGAAGCTTTCTCGCTCGGCTGGTTGCTCCACGAGGTCGCGTGCTTCAGCGATCAAGCCCTGGTGCGTGGTGAAATCCTCTCGCAGCAAGTCGAGGATGGTATCGATCAACAGGCTTCGCATCGCTATATCCGTGGGATCTAGCTGGTAACACTTACGTAGGGAATCAAGCGCCTCGAGGCGTTTGCCATCCTGCAGCAGCAGTTCGCAACGGCGGGCCAGGGCCCAGCTGTCCTGGGGATCTTTTTCCAGGCGAGCTGCTACTTTCTCCCGTAAACGGGCTGCCTGGAGATATGTTTCCAGGTTGCGTGGGGTTTGCGAGATGACTTCATCCCGGTAGCAGACCAGGTTGCCGAGCACGGTGGAAGTCGTGATTTCCTGCAGGATCTCGCCCTTGGACAGGTCGATTTTTAAGAGCTGCTTGCCGGTGGTCGGCAGGTAGTAGAAGTCATCGCTCTGGAAACCGCGGCCACTGGGCATACCCTTTTTCAGCGTAATAGGCTCGGACCACGCCGGTTTCCCGTCGGCCAGCGTGAAAGCGGTGATCGACTCCTTGCCGACCATCACGACTTTTCCTTGATGGACGCAGGCCACGTAGAGCCGTTCGTCCCGTTTCTGGGTAGGCCAGCTGGACTTGCCCGTGAGCAGGTCCAGGCAGATCAGGTCATCGCCTTCCACGGGAGTCACGAGGACCTTGCCCTGGGCGATGGTGACACTGGCGTCAGCCCAACGTTCCCCGTTGCGTTTCTTGGATCGGGTGGTGCTGGGTCGGAATCCAAATCGAGGATTGACCGGTGCTTGTTGCTGGTATTGGTAGCCCCACAGCAAGGAGCGTGTTGAGATGTCTACGGCGACGACGGCCCCAGCCGAGGTTGGGCAGACCAGGACGCCATCGGAAAACGAGGGAGTGGCGCCGGCCAGTCGTCGCGTGCTGTCCAGCGTGATCGTACGCGTGTCGACATGAGCCAGTTGTTGGGTCCAACGCAATTGACCGGTGCGTGTGTCGAGTACCACCAGTCGGATTTCGCCCTTCACCTCGGCCAACACGTAGAGCTGGCCATTGAGTGGCAAAGGGGGACCCAGGAAAAAAGCCCCGGCCAACCGTGGTTCGTCCTCGCCATCCACGCCACCCACGATCCACTGCAGGCTTCCCTGTGTTTTAAGGTCCAGGGAGGCCAGGCGATTGTATGGCTTGGGAGCCCCGGGAGGTCGCGTCTGGATGCCCCCAGGTCGGATCAATACGTTGGAACTGATGTTCGACTTGGCATATCCCAGGTCCCACAGCACAAATACCCGTTGGCCATCGCTGCTAAGTTGTCCGTAGGAAGCGTCGTCCCAGAGTCGCGGGGTCAGTTCGATTAGCCGGGTAGTGGGACCGCTGCCCCCATTCTGGACACCACTGTCCTGCCGGGCTTCTTCATCTGGAGTGTCAAAAC
>JAZADA010000229.1:0-8412 GCA_036124135.1 Planctomycetota bacterium
ACAAGTTGTTTCAAATCTTCGTCCGTAATGGCCGGGCCACCACCGCCGATCACGTGTTGCACGGAAGGAACACCCTGCAGTGCACTGAAGTCCACCTCTCCCCCGAAGGCACCTCCAAAGTCAACGACAATCACGTGCCCCTCGGAATCTTTCTGAACCTCGCCCCCCATCTTCTCGATGCGTGCCACCTGTTCCGGATCATCCGGCTGAACAGCCGGCTTGTTAGCAGCGGTCTCGCCTGGCTGTTTCTCAGCATTTCCAGCCGATTCAGCAGTATCCTTGACGGGCCCGGCCTCCTGCTCTGGCGCACAGCCAAGCAGACAAATCATGCCCAATATCCAACATTGCACCACGTTGCCAATTCGCTTCGGGTAATGGATTATTTCTCGTTTCATGCGCGGCCAACTCCTGGCTAACAGTCCCGGTAACTGAACCCCGGGGTAGATGCTTACCCACCCGGTTCCAATGCAGTCTTTTCTAGTCAGTTTCAGCCTACAACAGACACCAGGAATCATCAAACCCCCATCAGGCGCTCCTGGTCCTCACGATACGCGTTCATCCACCACCGAATCCGCAGTAACCGGCAACCGTGCTGTAATCCAATCAACAGGAACAAATCGACGCAACAGATTCTTCAGGTTTTGATGGAGAATCGCTTCCGTTTCCACGTCGAGTCGCGGCACCTGGTTATCCCCTGAACCGTCGCGAAGCCCCTGCCAGGTCAACCGCACGTTGCTCTCTTGTCGTTCGGCCAGCATATTAATCCGGTCTGCAACTCGCAAAGCCCACAACGTTCCAAACTGGTCGCGAAAATCAATCCAGGCTCGATCGAATCCAACGGTCGACTGCGTGGCACCACGTAGCTGCAGTTGGACCATCAGGATGGCTGCCGTGAAACAACCCAAGCCCGACACCGTACCGATAGCTCCCAGCTCATGGTTCAGCCCTGGCAAGTGCCCCGCCAATACCAGGCACTGCCCCACGGCAACCAGCAAGGCAGCCAGCCAGTAACGAGTACCGATTCGATTCAACCAACCCAGCAGGATCAATAACCACACAAACCAACCCCAGGCCGGATGCAATTGGAAAATGGAACCCGGTTCCAGGAGCATATTCTTGACCGCCGGCAACGCCAAAATGACCCACAAACTCAGGACCACAAACTGCCAGATCCGGTCATGAGGTCGCTGGGCTCCCAGTAAAGCCATGCCAGGTAAAATCGTGCTGACTCCGATACTAAAGTACCAGGCCGTGGCCCCTTCCAGGCCATCTCCTCGACCGATCTCCATCAGGGCCAGCGACCAGAGCCCCACCCAGCACCAGGCCCAGGGGGCCATTAACGTGGATCCACGCAAACACCGCCGACACAGCAACAACAACCCGGACGCTACCAATACGATGCACAGGCAACCCGTGGCCCAGGAACTGACTATTCCCACCTCAACGCTCCTTCTTCATCCACGGTCTGCTCCCAATGCGACACTGCTTAAATCACTACACTCGCCACCAAGATAGGGCCAGTGATCCCGTGCGACAAGCCAATCACCCGGGATCACACCGGCCACGTCCGCTGCCCCCTGGCCATGCTCAACGCCCGAAAACGATGCAATGAGTTGCCTGTTTTTCACGCATCAGTACTCTCTCGATGCACACCTGATCGACAAAGTTTACCTGACCCATGTGTCCCGAACCTGGACCAACCGGCATACCTTACCAAACTAAGAAGCCTGGAAAAAACAGGCCTAAACGTTTCCAGTCCGACGACCCGAAAGGCCGATACAAATGGTGAACGAACTGGGAGGACGAGATGGCCCGATGGATCATCTCGTTTCAGGATAGAGGTCATGACATGTCGAAGGATTGACATGTCATGACCTTTTTAAATGCGCTACTCCACTCTCTGCCGCCGTTGACTGACAGCTGCTCGTCAGCCCTCTTCCTGGCCAGCGACACCAGGCCGTCAGCGATTCTCCTTGCAGAACGCAACAGCACTTGGCGCCCCTTTGCCTGCCGACAGAATGGATCGGTAACGTGTTGTTACCTTTCTTACTTTCCTCACAAGGAGACCCGCTCATGATGCTTCACACCCTGCGCCCCTGGCTGGCCTGTACCATGCTGACGCTGCTGATCCCCAGTTGGATACTGGCCCACCCTGCTCCACCGTCCAGGCAGGAGGAATCACCCGCCGCCGACGAAAGTCGACCGACTAAACTTCGCGGTCGCCTACCGGCACATTTCGGCAAGCTTGTCGATGAACCCCAGCGCCAGGAGATCTACCAGATCCAGGCCCGTTACAAGGATCGCATCGGCAAGCTGCAAGCCGATCTAAAATCCGTAACGCGTCAACGCGACCGCGCGATCCTGGCAGTACTGAGTCCCCAGCAACGCGAGGAACTCGAGGAGTTACAGCAAGCGGCCCGAGACCGCAGCAAGCGGGCCAAGCCCGGCACAGCAACCAACTCCGGACCTGCAGCGACAGGACGCAACCCGGCAAGACGCTAGGTTGCCCAAAGAAACGGGCCGCCACTTCGATGAAGTGACGGCCCGTTTTACTTAAACCGTTTCAGCTAGTTTCACTAGCTGTCTTTGGTCTTCTTACCCTTCTTGGGAGCCTTGATCCCCTGCTTCTGCTTTTGCTCAGGGCTCAGGAGGGCGACCACGGCAGCGTTAAAGGCAGCACTCGCTTTGCGAGTCTCTTCCATGGCTGCTTGTTGCGCTTCGGTCAGCTTGGAGGCAGCCGCTACAGCAGCACGAGCTTCCTTACCCTTTTTGCCAGCCGCCTTGTTATCTTTCAAGGCCTTGCTGCGGGCAGCTTTCTGTTCATCCGACAAGGCAGCTTTCTTACGTGCTGCTGCAATCTTGGGACCATGCTCGGCCGCCAGTGCTTTGATCTTCGCTTGCTGCTCGTCAGTCAATTCAGCCTTGGCAAATCTCTTGATCACCTGGTTAGCCAGGTTAGTCTGTCGCTTCTTTTTCTTTTTTTCGTCGGCAGCACTCAAGGGTGACGCCACGGCCAATACGAGGCCCAGCAACAGCAGGTTCTTGGTGAAATGTCTCATCAATTCTATCTCCGCAATCGTTTCCTGCCGGCATGCCTTAACGTCCCTGGCATCCCGACATGATAAAAATCGCAACCCATCCTGTACGATTGCGCACATATGTAACTTAGATCAACTATCACACTAGCAGTTGAGGTATGATGTGTCCATCACGTACGATCATCACGGGACGTCCCGTGTTGGTGTGATATTCCTGCTGGTGATCAATCCCCAGGCAATGGAAAAGCGTGGCGGCGGCATCATCCGGGGTAATCGCCTCGTTGGCCGGCATGGTTGCCTTTTCATCACTTTTACCCACGACCTGCCCTCCACGAATCCCTCCGCCTGCCATCAGCATGAACATGCAACGGGGATAATGATCACGCCCACCAGGATCGCTTCTATCGTTAATTTTCGGTGTACGGCCAAACTCACCGGTCACGAAAACAACGGTCGAATCAAGCAACCCCCGTTCCTCCAGTCCCGTAAAGAGAGCTGACAGGCCTTGATCCAGTTGTGGCAAATTGGTGTCCTTGAGCTTGGGGAAATTGTCGCGATGCGTATCCCAGCCACCCAGGTTAAGTGTCACGAAACGTACCCCGGCTTCCACCAGGCGAACGCCCAGCAGACAACTGGCTCCAAAGCTCTCGTCACCAAATTTATCTGCGAACGCGGGTGATTCCCGACTGATATCAAACGCCTCGGTGGAACGCTTGGAAGTGATCATCGAATGCGCCAACTGGCCAAACTGGTCCAGTCCATCAATCAACTGGCTTTGCTTTGCGACTCCCTGGAAAGTCGTATCCAGGTCTTTAAGCAAGTTCTTTCGCTTTTCCACTTCGTTCACGGTCAAACCATCACGCAAGCTAACACCGCGTACGCTGAACGCTTCACCCTTCTTCGGTGAGGATCCCGTACTGAGAGCCGCGTAGCGAACACCTAAATATCCAGGATCCTGGATCGTGTTGGGAACCGCCACAAACGTGGGCAGATCGGCCGGAGCCGATAGTTCCTTGGCAACGACGGCGCCCAGGCCCGGGTATTCCAGCGACGGCAACGGACGATTACCCGTATTAACGTATTCACGTCCCAGGCGATGGGCGGCCAGGGTATGACTTACACCACGCAGGATGGCGAACTTGTCAGCACACTTGGCCAGTTTCGGCATGTGTTCACAAAACTCCACGCCCTCCACGTTGGTCTTGATCGGGTTAAAGAGTCCACGGTACTCGGCCGGTGCATCCGGCTTCATGTCAAAGGTATCCAGGTGCGTCGGGCCACCTGCAAGGTTCACAAAGATCGCCGCCTTGGCGGGGGCGTTCGCAGCAACTTTACCGGCATGGGCCATCTGCATGTAATTGGCCAAGTTCAAACCGCCCAATCCCAGGGCACCCGCCTTGAGAAAATCACGCCGTTTCACACCATCACACGTTCGATGTATCGCCATCCTTACATTCCTTCCTAAGGGTATTTCAATCCAGGCCAAGTAGCCTGACTCTTCTCGCTTAATGATTCAAGATAAACTCTTTGGTATTTAACAACACCCACAACAGGTCCTTGGTTCCCTCGGCAAGGTCGGTTGATTCGCCCAGGTACCTGAGTGACCGCTGTAATTCCTGCTCCGTGGGATAACGACTCAATGTCCGCAGGTAAGCCTCCTTGACAATCTTGCTGCCCACTTCAGCTGCTGGCAATTGAGAATCCGAAACAGCTTGTTCAGTCGACTTGTTTTCGCCTGCAAAGCGTTTCACGTAACTACGCAACTGGCGTTCCAGCGCAGCTGCCTGTTCATCTTTACCGACCGCTCGCAATTGCTTGATCTTGGCCTTCCGTTGCTTAACAAATTCATTGTAGTTTGCGGGCCGCCGTGGAGCCTGCCTCCCCTTGCCAGGGGCTGGTTTTCCAATCTTGTATTCACGCTGGATCTGTGCCAGCCAGCTGTCGTTACGGTCGGTCAACTGGTCCAGTAATTGCTCATCGTTTTGCAGGTAAACCGTCTGCAGCAGGCTCACATCTTCGGTACGATCACAGTCACAATTGGTTTCTCGCATCGAGCGACCAAAAATGGTCAATGCGTACTGGGCTTGCCGATTCGCCCCCAGGTAACGCGTACCACTACCAGGAATGATAACTGCGCGACCCGCCAGGTCTTTTTGCATCTGCTCAACGCGGGCATCGGAAGCCGCAGCGTACTGGATGGCATCGTAGGTCACTTCGGCTGGCAACCGCCGGGGTACCGCGCGGCTGAAATTTCGCTCGTCATTCTTGTTCGTTTCATTCGTGCGCCAGCTCAACTGGTAAGTGCGACTACTGGTGATTTCGCGATGCAACCATTGCATATCAAAATCGTGCTCGATGAAACCCTGTGCCAGGTAATCAAGCAACGGCTTGTTGCTGGGAGGATTCCCCAGGCTCATATCGTCCGGGGGGTCAACAATTCCGACGTTAAAGTAGGTGGCCCAGACGCGATTTACGAATGCATGGGCAAAATAAGGGTTCCCTGGCGAACGCAACCAATCCATGAGGGGCTCTCGAGGATCCTCGAACTGCGTCAAATCAATGACCTCTCCCCCCAGCAGCTTGGCCGTGGCAGAAGATGCCTGGGCCTGCGTCCGCTCCTCGGCCTTGATTCTTTTCTGCAGCCTGACAATCGCCGTCTCGGCCGCAGCAACGGCCTCCTGCTGCCCTTTTTTCTTGATCGTTGCCAGGCGTGCTTCCAACTTCTTCAGCTGTTCACGCAACGTACCAATATCAACCTTTGGCTTCCTGGAGGACTTGGGAGTCGCCGTGTAGACCTCCTGGAAAGGAATGGTTTTCCCTTCCTTGATAAGCTTGCCTATTTCACGACGCAGGTCTCCACCCCTTTTGCCCTTCAGTTTCAGCGTTTCCAGCAACTGGTTGTACTCGGTCTTGCTGGCCGGGTTATTGCCAAACTTTGTACTCGTCAGGAATCCACGAAACTGCTCGAAATCATTCTGGGTCCACTGGTCGAATGGATGCTTATGGCATTGTGCACACTGGATCCGTAATCCCAGGAAGGAATAGGCGAATCCGATCACACGCTCTTCCGGTTGCCGGAACGATCGCCGGGCCCAGTAATGAGGCATCGACTGGCGACTCGTATAACCTTCGTCGCTGGCCCCCGAATAAACACGACTCATGTTGGCACAATAGTCGGCATAGACTTCACCCTGGTTACGACTGGAAGCCAACACGATTCCAGCAACCAGTTCATCGTAAGGCATGTTCTCATCGATGCGCAGCTTGATCCACTCGTACCAGTCCTGGCTGGCAGTCCGGGAAATACCATTACCCCGGGGAACCACGTTGACAAGTGAATCATCATTGTTACCTGTAAAATCACAGAGCTTGGTACTCCACCAGGCCGCATAGGCAGGGCGTTGTAGCAGTTCATCAATCTTCCGCTGACGTTTATCTTTCGACGTATCCGCGAGAAAGCTCTTGACCTCGGTCGTCGTCGGCAAGGTGCCGGTCATGTCCAGGCTCACGCGCCGCAGGAACTCGGCATCGGTGCAGAGTTCAGCAGGAACGATCCCTACCTTGCGAAGCTTGTTGACCACCAGTTCATCGATTCGCGTGGGAGTCGATACCTGCGGATAGCGTGCACCAACCCGGTCACTGACCGGCTGAATCACCGGGACCGGGACCACCGCCTTGTCGTAGTTGACAACCACGTGAGAATCACCCGGCGTACCCGCCGTTACCAGGCCATTCTTGTCGATTTTTGCCACTTGGCCGTCGTTGGTCACATAGCGACACAAGGGGGTCACATCTTCACGTGTCCCATCGGCCCAACAGGCAATCACCTTCAATTGGGCCGTTTGACCAGCCTTGTTAAACACAATCTCTGCGGGGCTGATCTGCAGGTCCTGCAAGCGGTCAATGGTGCTGGCATCGGCAGCACCACTCTCAACCCAGCGCCGCAGCACCTGGTACTCCCAGCCACCCTTCTTGTATCGCAAACCACCCTCGTGATTGTCGGCATCAGTGGGCTTGACCAGGATCAAGCTCTCCAACGGTTCCTCCGTATCAACACGGGGACTTTCCTTGTCCAGCAAAGCGGCATGATCTGCCTGGAAGTCATAACCAAAGAGGGAGAGTCGAAACCCACCCCGGCCCTGGAAAGATCCATGACAGGCACGCCCGTTACAACCGAGTCGACTCAGCAGGGGAACCACGTGGCGTTGAAAGCTGGGAGATTCCTGGACGTCTGCAGAGCCAAAACGTTGATCAAGCGAAGGGAGTGTTTTCTCTGCCGCATCCGACGCGACAACCGGGCAAACGGTGCCCAGTACAAGACAAACGATCAAAATCCACTTATCTGATTTCATGATTTACCCGTGATTTGGCTCTCGATTCTAAATCCAACCTCACCGCTGCTTAATATTAGCACTGCACAGTATAGTTCATGCAGCAACGATTCCCTATAAGTCGCTTCCGTGAAACTAGTTCCTATCAGCATTATCGACCTATTAAACCGACGAAATCTCCGCGCAGATCGAAAAATCGGCTGCCGGACAGCACCCCATTTATCCCGATACCTTAGTTTGAGGGTACGGTTCCAGGAAAGCTCCAGGTCGCGCGACAGCCGTACCTTCCCTGAAACCCCTCCATAGAGGTATCAGGAGTCCCGCCATCCAAGGTTATAATCAACCCTGCCTTTGACCGCCTGAGCCACGAGTAGCTCAGGCACCATCCTGTTTTAGACCGAGGACAAAGAGCTTGTTTGCAGGCCCCGTATTTACGCGAGAAGCCGTCACGCTGCCCCGTCGGCTACGTCATTACTTCTACCGTGGCGTGTACGTGCTGGCCCTGTTGATCCTGATGTGTACCTGCTGGCTGGTCGTGGCCGGCACGCAAATCATTCTCACTGTGGGTGACATGGCCCGATTTGGCAGCACGCTGTTCCAGGTGCTGGCTCCCCTGCAACTGGCACTGGTCACTTTCCTGGCGGCCCTGGGATCTGCCAGTGCCGTTTCCCAGGAAAAAGATCGCCGCACGTTGATCCTGTTACTGTTAACGCGACTGAGTAATCGTGAACTGGTACTGGGCAAACTGTTTGCCAGCCTGTTGAACGTGCTGGCGATGCTGGTTGCAGCGATCCCGGTATTCCTGATGATCACGCTGCTCGGTGGCGTCTCCATGGACCAGGTCCTGCGTGTTTTCTGTGTCTGTTTTGGAACTGCCATGCTGGCTGGCAGCCTGGGTTCCACGATTTCACTATGGCGTGAGAAAACATTCCAGACGCTATCCATGACAGCGCTGGTACTGGTCCTGTGGATCGGCATCTGGGAAGCCGTCCATGCTGGTTTTGCCACGGCTGGAAATGCAGGTCTTGCACAAACGCTGGCCG
>JAZADA010000230.1:0-3843 GCA_036124135.1 Planctomycetota bacterium
GGACGGAACAGGAAGCCTATCGCGTCATCCGCAGTCGCTGCGGAGACACGCTCTGTTTCAGCAGTTACTGGGTAGGAACTCAGCAGCGGTTCCTGGCACTCTGTAGGGCGGCTCACCTGGAAGGCTGGACGGTCTGTAAACATACCCATGGAGAACTGGGACTGGCGGCGGCTGCTGGACAGCATGCGATGCTTAATATTCCCAACGCCTCGGACGGTATTCAGCAGACAGCTTACATGATGCAGGATGACTTACTTGCGGAACCATTGCCGATTTCAGCCGGACCGAACTGGGGCAGGATCGAGGGGCCAGGCCTGGGAGTCGAGGTGGATGAAGGCAAGGTTGAGCAGTACGCGCAGCTGTACGAGGAAATCGGCCAGTTCATGCCGTATGAACTGAAGTCCTGAACGTTGCTTGTACGACCAACACTCAATAAAGGGCAATGGCTCGCCCTGGACCCCCATGGCAGCCACGAATCTTGATCGCAGCAAACAGGAAGTACGCCTTGGCAGGTAGCTTGCTGGCGCCGGTCAGGAATTCGACGCCGGCCATCCCGCGTTGTCCGAGCGCCCAGTAGGTATGTAATGCACGGGCCGGATCAACTCCGCCCAGCGTGGGGCCATCGGTGGCCACGCAACGGATCTTGCGGTCAGCCAGGTAATGAATGGTGGCTGCACTTGGCGACGGCCATCCCTCGGTCTTGCCATTAATGGGATCGGCAATGCACGTGGACCCGGCAGGCAGCGGCTGGAAATGCCTGTCGGTATGCCCACTGGAAAAGATCACGATGTCGCCGGGACGCAACGGTCCATGCTGGGCTTCGTAGCGTTGGACGTGGCCAGGTGTGATCTCGGGTGAGGCGGGCCACTGGGCTTCGGTAGTGGTGCCCACCAGTGACGAGACATCAATGACGCGAGCGGGACCACAGGTCTGGGAAATAGGCACCTTTTCCGTGGTGACGTCGCTGGTGCCGGGATTTCCGTAACGTTTACGGTAAGCGTCGAACGTTTGTTGTACGACAGGCGCATAAGTTGTGGCCCCCTCATCCGTGGGCAGAGCATAAGACGGGGGGACGAGGTGAGTCCCCGTATGGCTGTCCATGATATGGGTGTGGTGGTAAAGCTTGAGGTTGTCGGAAAAGACAAAATCAGCCTTCGTGTAGCGATGGCGGTGACGACCAATTCCCTGGCCGGGCCAGGTCAAGGGATGGTCGATCGAGTTAACCACGGAAAGGTCCGCCACGCGTTTGGCCTGGGACGATGCGATGAGCCGGCTGGCCAGCGGTTGCTGCACAATGGCAAAGGCCCGTCCCTCACCGTAGGGCCCACCCTTGTGCCTGGGGCCCATCATGCAATAGAACGCTCCGGTCGTTGGCAGTTCCCCGAGTCCGGTCGCGCTCTCGGTGAAAATGGCACCATGCTTCAACGCAGCATAATGCGTAGGCTCGGCAAGATCCGGGATAGGTCCCATGCTGGGACTGTCCGTGCCGATGTGAAAGACTTTCTGGCGACAAAGGTACTCCATGGCGTCCGGGTGAGGATCTGGCCAGCCAGGAGCCTTCTTCTCGAGCGGATCGGCGATAAACCGACGGCCCTCGGGGAAAGGCTTGTAGTACTTGTCCGTGTAGTCACTGCGAACCATGACGACGTCACCAAAGCGAAATGGTCGATTCTGTTTTTCCCAGCGCTTGAGGTGACCTACCTGGACCAGGCTGCTCTGACCGTTGGGTGTTGTGTTCAATAATTGGCGGATATCCACGATGCAGGCCTCGCCTACAAATTTCCAGGCGGGGGTGAGTTCGGTGAACTCGGTTCCAAAAGGCCCGGAGTGGGGTAACTTGAGAGAGGGGCGGGCGACCGAGTGAGGCGGGACATCCATTTGCGTTCCCGTGTTGCCGTCGATCGTTAGAATCTCGCTGTTGTAAGCGCTCTGGGGACCCACTCTTAAATAGGGATCCATGCGGAACGTCGGAAAACCATCGGACCACGTGCAAGGATATTCGCGGGCCACGACCAGCGACAGGTCGACAATGCCACTACCAGCAGGCTCCTGGCCGTGAGTTGCGCGGGGAATCAAAAGGAACGCCAGCAGCGGCATGAAAAGGATGACCATCAGAGAGGTTCGGCGGCTGCGTGTGATCACGAGTGTCATGAAGGCACCTTTGTATCAAGAGGTAACGATCCGGTTCGTTCATTATGCTGGATCCGATAGCTCGCAGCCAGCATGCTATCAGGTAAGAGACTTACGGCACCAGTAGACAGGACTGGACCACGCCATGTGCCCATCTTCCTGGATGACACAGACGTAGAGTGGATTGTCTCCATCACGCAGGTCTTCAGGACGTGGCTGGTAGTGAAACTGAAGGTCAGCCGATCCATCAGTGGCTGGCAAGCGGTAAGCAGAGATGCGTTTGTCGAGTCCTTCCGGTTGGTAACTAACGGCAGTCATCCCCAGTTCTGAAATGGGCAATTCAAAGTCCTGTTGAGTCGTCTGGACCCGCAACGTGCCGGCGTTAGCTTCTGCCAGCTCCAGGATGACGCCACTAACACCGCCGGTGGTTGTTGATTTCCAGCTGACGTGGTTTTCGTCAACGAGCGCACAGGGTTTTTCTGGGTTATGGAAATTAATAGGTTGCATGCATTTGATGTGATTGCCGATTATCTCGAGGCCTCCGTCCCAGTTCGTTTGACGCCCTCGTCCGCGCACCTGGGAACCCTGCCAGAGAATCTTGATGCGAGTTGAGCCCTCGACGCTATCGTAGGTTCGCAGGGTCTCGAGTACCTGCATGGCGTTGCGGACTTCCACGCGTTCCAGGGGTGAGGTGCCATGGATCCGAACGGCCAGTTGGGGAGCGGTGGTGTCGGCGGTCTCAACAATGCTTCCCATCGGATGCTCGTCGCCTGTTACGTCGAGATAGATTCGGGCTCCCGTGGTCGCATACACGCGTCGCGATTGGTAAGCATCCCAGATAGCATCCCGTTCCAGTCGCTCCGCCAGTATTCCGGTTAAGCCGCCATAACTGCCAAACGTGCTGGCGCCGGGATAGCTTGCTCCGGGACGCCCCTTGTGCCCATCGGAGTTGGCGACAATGCCAATGCGATAGCCGCGTTCGAAAGCATCGGCTAACATCCATTCGAAAGTACCCCAGGCGGAATGTACTTCTACCACGGGTTCCAATTCAACATCGTGGCGTTCTAGGTCGGCATACCGGCCACCGACGTGAGGTGTCAACATGACGTTCGGATGATAGGGGGCCAGTGTCTTGAATAGGTCCTCGACCGTGTGGCTGCAATCGTCTTGCGCGTCCTCCGGCTTAACCAGGGCACGGCAACTGCGACTGATGATGCCGGTTCCTTCCTCTCGGAACAGGACGTTGCGGTCACCACCAAGTCCCGTGTTGCCACTCCATTCCCATCCTGGGAAGGTGATGAACTGCCCCGGCTCATGATGGCGGGCGGTAGCCTCCTGGATGGTTGCCCAGAAAGCATCGGTGATCTGGAAGTCGTTTCCCTGGTGGGCACAGGCATCAAGGAAACCCCAGTGGCGGGCAAAGTGAAAATACTCATCAATCGTGTTGGTGCCGACCGTTTCCTCGCTCTGTCCATGCAGGTCGGCCCAGTAGCGATTGGTTGGATGTTGATCGGCCACATCAATGGGATTCGTTGTTGTGGCTAGACCGGTTTGTGAGTCGACGATCTCAAGTCGCTCAATTCCGGACTGGTTTGGAAGCGTGTGGTCCTCCTCCCAGGGTTCGCCCACGGGGTTCCCCCAGGTGTCCTCTCGCTTGACACGGACAGTGATGGTCTGTGCGGGGGTTGCCTGGGAGGGGGCAATGGCAATCAG
>JAZADA010000231.1:0-6759 GCA_036124135.1 Planctomycetota bacterium
GGCAAGTAGATCGGCGCGTTTAAAACAAACATATTCCAGTACGGCACCTATTGTGTCTCCCTCGATCACCGTTTCCAGGACAAGCTCGCCCGCATCATCCAGGTCCACGTGAACCGCATGGGTATCACCAAACAGGTTATGCAGATCGCCCAGGATTTCCTGGTAAGCTCCCACCAGGAATCCTGCCAGGTAATAGGGATCCTCCTCCAACGTATGCAACATCAGGGTCTCACTCGTTCCATCCCCCTCGATGAAACGGTTGATCCGTCCGTCGGAATCACAAGTCATATCTCCCAGCATTGCTCGACAGTCCGGTGGCTCGTGCAACCGATGAATCGGCATCACGGGAAACAATTGCTTGATTGCCCAACTATCAGGGATCGACTGGAACACCGAAAAGTTACAGAGATACGTGGGAGCCAGCATGGTCTCCAGCACCAGCAGGTCCCTGGGAATCTCTTCCTGTTGCTTGGCCATGTGAAGAATCTTGCGACAAATCGTCCAGAAAAGATTCTCGGCATCGTTACGTTCACAGAGCGTCAGGTGCGCTGTACTGAACATATTGATCGCAGTTTCCAGGGACAGCTGCGCATCATGAAAACTCTCGTGCAGGTTTTGTGCATTCAATTCCTGGTACGTCTGTTGCAGGCCTGCCAGGGGCAGGGGAAGCGTCTTTTCAGCGGTTGCTGCTCGCTGGCCTGCGGGTGAACTTGCTGGCAGTTCGCCCGATACTCCTCCCGGCCCTGTCTGCCCGACAACTTCCATCACCAGTACGCTGTGATATGCCGTGATCGCCCGGCCACTCTCGGAGACAATATCCGGGTGCTTGACTCCCGCGTCATCGCAAACATTACGCACGTAGTAAACCACGTCATTTGCATATTCTTCCAGCGTGTAGTTGGCACTTGATTCGGAATCTGTCTGAGACCCGTCGTAATCAACAGCCAACCCTCCTCCCACGTTAAGCATTTTCAACCCGGCACCCTGTTTCACCAGGTCGACATAAATCCTGGAGATCTCCGTGAGCGCAGTCTTGATGCTGAAAACATTGGTGACCTGGCTGCCGAGATGAAAATGAAGCATGTGCAGGCAATCTGCCATCTCCCATTGCTGCAACTGATCAAAAGCACGCACCACCTCATCAATCGTAAGACCGAACTTGGAACGGTAACCGCCCGATGCCTGCCAACGCCCCGAACCGGCGGCAGCCAGTTTCACACGCAATCCCAGCTGTGGTCGTACCCCCATCCGCTGGCCACATTCGTATAATCGCAACAGGTCCTGGTACTGTTCAATAATGGGAATCACTGGCCGTCCCATCTTTTGAGCCAGTACGACCATTTCCAGGAACTGGACATCCTTGAAACCGTTACAGATCACCGGCGTATCCGCATTCGCATGCGCCAGGACGGCCATCAATTCCGGCTTACTACCCGCTTCCAGGCCGAAGCCAAACGACTCACCAAACTTGACTACCTGTTCCACGACCTGCCGCTGCTGGTTGACCTTGATGGGATAAACCGACAGGTACTTTCCGTGATAATCATTCTCCTCGACTGCCGTACTGAAAACCTGGTGGAGTTCCCGGATACGTTCTTTCAAGATACCGTTAAATCGTAATAACACGGGGGCCTGCAAGCCCTCGCAACGTACACGCTCGACCAGTTCCTTCAGGTCAATGGCCCGCTGCGGGTCGCGATCCGGATGCACCAACAGATGACCGTTTCGATGCACGGAAAAAAAACCTTTTCCCCAGCGCTCGACCTGGTACAGATCACGGGCATCGTTCACCGACCAGGTTGCGGGAGTTTCTCGAAGCATCCAACTGTCCAGTCATGGGAAAGGGTAAGTTTGCTGGTAAGCTCTATCTTATCCGAAGCGCCATTGATTCATCCAGCGGAAACCGATCTATTTGACACCACGATGACAACACGATTTCCCTGGCACGCTCATGACTCAAACCCTGAAACGACTGCTCGCTCGCCTGCTGTTCGTACCGACCCTGCTGTGGAACATGCTGCTTGGTCGCGTGCTGAAAATCCGCAACTGGTGGGATGCCGTGGATGACCATGTCATTCTCGGTGCCCTGCCTTTTCCCGGCGATGCCCGACGACTGCATGCCCTGGGAGTCGGTGCCGTGGTCAATACCACGGAAGAATATGCAGGCCCCCGGACGGTCTATCAACAGCTGGAAATGGAACAGTTACGGGTACCCACGATCGACTTTGTGCCACCCAGCCTGGAACACGTGGAAACAGCCGTCCAGTTCATGGACCAACAAATCGCCCTGGGGAACAAGGTCTATGTACACTGCAAGGCAGGTCGCGGTCGTAGTGCCACCGTGGTCCTCTGCTGGCTCATTGCCAATCGAGACATGACACCCGAGCAAGGACAGGCCCATCTCATTTCACAACGTCCTCACGTCAATCGGGGGCTTGCCGAGCGGCAGGTCGTCCAGGATTTCCATGCTCGCCAACAGGGAATCTCGGCATCCGAGAATGCTACCTCCGAGAATGCTACCTAAGCCACCCACGCAGAACTAGCCAAAGAGCTGCCTGGCTTTTCCCAACGTCTCCACCAGGCGCTCGATATCCTCCAGCGTGTTGTAGAAATAAAAGCTCGCCCGGCAACTGGCCGACACACCAAGCTGTTCGTGCAGAGGCATCGCGCAGTGATGTCCCGAACGAATTGCCACCCCTTGCTGGTCCAATGCATGAGATACGTCCAAGGGATGGATCCCTTCCATCACGAAGCTGACGATCCCCCCCTTGGCAGCGGGCTCCGGGCCCAGGATTCGTAATCCCTCCACAGGAGCCAGCAACCGATGAGCATGCTCCACAAGAGCCGATTCGTGTCGATGAATCTGTTCGAGACCAATTTCTGACAGGTAATCAATGGCGGACTTGAGCGCCAGCACGGGAACAATGGGAGGGGTCCCGGCCTCGAACTTGGCCGGCAAACGGGCCGTCGTAAAGCCTTCCTCGCTGACCGTATCAATCATGCTGCCACCGCCCAGGAAAGGGGGCATCTCTTCAAGGAGTTGCTCTCGACCATACAAGACACCAACTCCCGATGGGCCACACATCTTGTGCCCACTGAAAGCCAGGAAATCGACTCCCAGTTCCTGCACATCGACCGGCTGATGCGGAATACTCTGGGCCGCATCCAGTAACACGCGGGCATCCACCGCGCTGGCCAACTCTACGATTTGCCGAATAGGATTGATCGTTCCCAACACATTAGACATGTGCGTGATCGCCAACAACCGGGTCCGTTCCGTCAACATCCCTGCCAACCCCTCCAGGTCCAGGGTGCCCATGGCAGTGACGGGAACAAATTTCAGCTGAGCACCCGTGCGGGCAGCCAGTTGCTGCCAGGGCACCAGGTTCGAGTGATGTTCCATCTGGGTCACCAGTATTTCATCACCTTCACGGACTTCCGCGTCCCCCCAGCTGCGAGCCACCAGGTTAATTGCTGCTGTGGTCCCCGAGGTAAAGATAATCTCATTCGTGGAAGCCGCATTCACAAGCTGCTGAACCGCCAGCCGCGTATCCTCGTAACGCTGCGTACTTTCCTCGCTCAGCCAGTGTGCTCCACGGTGTACGTTGGAATAATACTGGTAGTAAACCAGTTCCCATTGTTCAACGACCTGTCGAGGTGATTGCGAGCTGGCAGCGTTATCCAGGTAAACCAGTTGCTGGTGTTCATGAATCGTTTGAGCCAGGATGGGAAAATCAGCACGGTAACGCGCGGCATCCAGCGGTAGTGAAACGGCATCAGCCATGGCGGCAAAATCCCCAGGAAAATCGATCACATTCTCGTTCTGTCAGTCTATGGACTGGGGGGGCTACCCACAAGGCACCGGCCATCCGGTCACGAGCTATCGATTGCGCCACAATGTCGCATCGGGTATTTTCTCCACGGCCTGGACCTGGGCAATTTCTTCCTTGAAACGCCGGGCATCCGCCGGGTAACCAGCGGTCGGACGAAGCGCTGGCAAACGCTCAACCCAGTAAGCATTAAAGGCCTGCATCGCTAATTCCCGCAGGTACTTGGCTGCCATCGAAGCCAGGGCAGCTGGCAGGAATGAGTCCCCCTTGGCGGTAAACCTAATTTCCGTCCGCTGTTCGGGTGGTCCCCACCGATAAACACTCTGGGCCCGTGACTCGCGACGCACCTCCACCAGGTATTCCGGAAATGCCTCCTGCAACGCCGACCCATAATAGTTCCGACCACCATGCTTGTCACATTGGATCAGGACCGGTTCACCGTCCAGCGTGGAAATCTGGCGACGCACCAGGTCCAGTGTCTGTCGCGTCAGCACTTCCCCCTTGCCACCATACTGTTCCACCTGTTCGTTAAACTGTGGTGGAAACAGGGCCACGGCCTGCAGACGCAACAGGCGAACATTCACTCGTTTCCAAAAGGAATTGAGTTGCTCGGTCACTTCATCGACGATCGCAGGCGTGATCCCCGTGGGAAGCGCCACGTCAAAATCCTGGTACCAGGGCAATTCGTCCAACACCTGCTCGCTGCCCGGGACGAGCTGGTGCCACAGGCTGCGCCAATTTGCAGGTGTCCCCCTCCCGGGTAACGTTGTCGCCAGGGCGGGCAAAACCGTGCGTTCCAGTGTTCCCAGGCCTCGCTGCCGCTTGAAAACACGCTTCGAATCATCAATGACAACGGGGAGAGACAACTCGTCCGGGGACATCCCCGTCGCCCTGCCAAGATGATCCCGCAGGTCAACTTCCAGGTCCGGCACCTGCCAAACCGAGGTCGCAATCACCAGGGGTCCCAGGAAGGGACCATACCCCGCTTCATCGGTACCAATTAAGTAGGCCATGGCAGACAGTTTCATCCATCAGCAACGTGGGACAGGTGGCTCACCAGGAAACAGGCGACCAGCCCAGGTATCCGCGGGGCTCTCACGCATTTAGCGAAACAGTAACAGGCCACATCGTTCACCCGGATCGGCAACGCTCGCCGGTTGCGTCCAGGACTGGAATCCTACGCTGGGAATGATGCGTTGAACAGCCACGGCCCAGGCATCCTCTGCAGTGGGAGGCCGCTCGGCCAATTGCTCCCAGGCAATCGCAGCCTCCACGATCCATTCCTGTTCATCTTCCGCAGCGGCCACGAACCAACTGGGATTCCAGGAAGTATTTCCCCAGCACGCATCCCCGGTCCAGCCACGACAATCGACCGTCAAACGGTAATAAGTCTGGTAATCACGATCGATATCAATCCATACATCAACGCGGTCATGTGCTGACAAGTCTGCGTCCCGGGATCGGGGGCGGGTAGTCGACCGATAAGTGATCTCGGCTGCCTTGCGGCAACGTATCGCCAGGTAAAGAAAACTGGCATCTCCGGCAAACCGGATCTCTGCTGGCCAGGGATTATCATCGGTCACAGCAGTCACCAGTTTCGCTGGGCTGGCCGACTTCCAGAAAGGCTCGTCCAGGCGACCATCCAGGAAAGGTTTTTCCACCGTTCGCCGACAGATCACTGTTTCCTTGGGAGGTACGTTACGACGATGGGTTAACCAATTTTCTACCTGTGCACAATTCCACCAGTTCTGGTCTGCCGCCTGCCGCACCAGTAACTGGTAAAGCTGATCCGTGTCACGTGTCAATCCACGCTTTCGAGCTACCGTCGCCAATGGGAAGCGAACCATCGGTTCGCTGTAGAGCTGGGGATGCAATCGCTGGACCTGCTTACCCAGCAAGATCGCCTGTCCGGTCCACGCATCCACTGCCTGCTGTTGGGAAGCGGGCCGCGAGAACGTACTGGAAACTCCTGGCAAATGCTGCAACACCACGTCCGCCCCAGCATCAACCGTGTCCGCGGGACGCCCCCCCACAGCCGCCTGCTTCGCCAGCAAGGCTTTTTGTTCTGCCGCCGTACGACTCTGCCCCTGGTTCTTCAAGGGTTGGTGCGAGGAACGTTGCTGCCAACTAACTTCACCACTGGCATAGCATGCCACCAGGTACGCGTAGACGGCGGGAACCAGGTCATGTTCAGGGCAATCTCGCACCAATCGCTGAAACACTTCTGCAGCTAACTCCGGTTGACCAGATTCATGGTAACGATATCCCAACTGGTAGAGAACTTCGGCAACTTGCCGCGTTTCCATACCACGAGTCAAATCCTGTAACTGGGCTAACCAACTACTACGACCCTCGGACTGCGAAGCCTGGTGAACGAGGAGTTGATCGACTTGGCGACGTTTCTGAATGGAGCGATTCAACCGTTCCAGGTTGGTGACCGGTGGGGTGGCCAGCAAGCGGCGTGCTGCACCACCCGGTGCCAGTCGAATCCCACCCATCAGCGCCTGTTGCCCCAGCTCCTGGGGAAGCCGATTGATGGAAAACCGAAACCCCTGTACTGCTGGAGCCTGTTCGTAACGTTCAGCAACGAGCCCACGGGCCACGAAGGCAGAATCTGCCAGGGACATTCCCAGGCGGGTTGCCAGCTGGTCACTCGATACGTTCACCGTTCCTCGCAGGCCTGGTTTTAAGGTGCTCAAGACCTTTTTAACCGACCACGGTTCCAGTCCTGCCACGCTGATTTGCTCGGGGAAAATAGTACGATCAGCTGCCAGCTCTGCGGCTCGCAAGACCAGCTGATGGGTCAGGTGAGCAGCCGGTCGTTTTCCCGTCGTACTGGCCGCCTCCGTCAGGATCACCTCCGGTTTCCACTGGCGAATACGACGTACGAGCTGCTCCTGTAAGACCTGCAGTGACGACCGTTCGGAAC
>JAZADA010000232.1:0-3403 GCA_036124135.1 Planctomycetota bacterium
TGTCTACGGCAAGGGGCCGCAGTACAAGATTGGGCCATTGGGACTGGCTTTTGCCGGTAAGGACGTCCTGGTCGTGGGAGGTGGGGGGCATCCGGATGGGGCAGAATTGCTCAGGATCTATAACCTACCCAAGGAGGGAGAGGCACCATTGAAGGCAACGGATATGGCGACCAGTTTTAAGCTGACGGAAACGGAATCGATGAAAGGTGAGGGGAACTTTTATGCACTGGCTGTGACGTCCAGCGGTATTTTCGTTACCTCGAATGGAGATGATGAAAAGGGATGGGTCGCCAAGGCGGATGTGTCAGGTACCAAGTTTGGACCGTTTAAGCGGTTTATTGCCACGCGGGAACAGACCGGGGTCGATGCGCCGGTGGCCGTGACCGTGAGTCCCGATGGACAATTGCTGGTTGGCCAGGCCGGGGAGCTTACCGAGCCGAAGGATAGCCAGTTGACCTTCTATGATCCGGTTTCTGGCAAAAAGTTATTGAACTTTGCAACGGGGCTTTACGATATCACGGGATTGGCTTTTAGTCCGAAAACGAAACGCCTGTTTGCCATCGATTTTTCCTGGATGGAAGCGTCGGCAGGCGGTTTGTTTGAAATCTCGGTAGACCGTTCTACCCAGGGGCAGAAGTTGAAGCTTGCGAAGATTGTTGCCCTGGATAAACCAACGGCCATGGCCTTTGGGCCAGACGGCGCGCTGTATGTGACAGTGCTTGGTAAACCAGGGGCTGCCGGTGAAAAACCGACCGGGAAGCTGCTTCGTTTCTCGAGCGGCTTATAACCAGCTGGGCATGTTTCAAGAACCGCTCGTGGAAAGTTCGCGGTTTTCTACGACCTCGAAACCCAGGTCTTTGATCATCTGGTAATCTTCTGCGGCGGCCTGGCCTTTCGTCGTCAGGTAATCCCCGATGAAAATCGAGTTGGCAGGATAGAGCCCCAGTGGCTGCAGGCTTCCCAGGTTGAGTTCGCGTCCACCGGCAATTCGTAGTTCCCGTTCGGGATTGACGAACCGGAACATGGCCAATGCTTTCAGGCAGTACGCCGGGGTCAGCAGCGTGGTCTGTTCCAGCGAAGTGCCGTCGATGGGATTGAGGAAATTCAAGGGAATGGAATGGACTTCCAGTTTCTGCAGGTCAAATGCCATCTCGACGACCTGGGTGTCATCTTCTCCCATGCCGATGATGCCACCGGAACAAAGCTCCATTCCACTGTCGCGAACCGCTTGCAGTGTGTCGATGCGATCCTGGTACGTGTGTGTCGTGCAGATTTCACCGTAAAAAGACTCGCTCGTGTTCAAGTTATGATTGACACGGTCAACACCGGCAGCTTTTAGTCGCTGGGCTTGCTGGTCATCCAGTAGTCCGAGGCAGGCACAGATTTTAAGGTCAAATTGTTCCTTGATTTCAGGTACCAGGGTCTCCACGGCCAGCAGTTCACGATCCGTGGGGGCACGACCCGAGATCACGATGCAGTAGGTACCCGCGTTGCGTTCGGCGGCAGCCTTGGCTCCCTGCATCAATTGCTGGCGATCAAGCAGGTTGTACTTGGGGATTTCTGCTTCCGAGGTTTTTGACTGGGAACAGTAGCTGCAATCTTCGGCACACAAACCACTCTTGGCATTCATCAGGAAGTAAAGTTGCACGGTCTTCCCAAACCAGCGGGAACGAATCTGAAAGGACGCGGAAAGCAATTCCAGGAGTTGGTCATCGGGGCAACGCAGGATGGCGAGCGCCTCGTCTCGATCGATGGGAGTACCGTCAAGTACCTGCTCGGCCAGGGATTGCCAAGTGCCTCGTCGAGGGGGTGTGGGCATGGGATTGGGTGTCATCGTAGTCATTTCCTTGCGAGTTTAGCGGGGTTGCCATCATTACTGGAGCCGTTGTTTCTCGCACAAAAGAAGAGTCACTTGGCCAGCGATTTCATTTCTTACCCGTTGTTTAGCATAGCTGCAACCCCGGGTTTCCACCTTGAAAGCTCCTTGTTTCACGGCGGAATCCCTGCTGGGTCAACTTGGCAATAGCTGTTAATTACTTCACAATAAGTTACTTCAAGAACACTTGTAAAACAATGATCCGGTCGCTTCGTGCCTTCTCTTGTTGGGTGCGATATGTATTTGATATCGGAGTCCAGGAATTATCGTGCATAACCAATACTGGATACAATTTGGTGCCATGGGATGGACGGGACGGTTCCACAGCCTGGACGCTATCCAGTACGAGAGAGGAACGTCCGTGGTTTGTCGTACCGAACGTGGGTTGGAAACTGGACGCGTGCTGGGGCCCGGCGATGGCCCCCGGGAGGCCCCCTGCTCTGGTTCACTTATTCGCCGGATGAGTGTTCAGGATGAACTTCTGCTGGTGCGACTGGAGAAAGACCGTGCTGCGGCCTGTCAGGCTTGCATTGAACTACTCCACGATCATGGCCTTGATGATGTCTTGCTCGACGCGGAAGTACTCTTTGATGGAAAGTCCCTGGTCTTTTATTTCCTCGGGGAAGTTTCCCAGCAGCTGGCCATGCTTACGGATCAACTTAGCGACGCATACCAGGCAGCGGTTAGTTTTCAGCAGTTTAGTGCGGCCCTGGAAGAAGGGTGTGGCCCCGGTTGTGGCACCGAAGCTGCTGCTGGAGATTGTGGCAGCTCTGGTTGTGCCTCCTGTAGCATCGCCAGTCACTGCAAGAGTAATTCATCCAGTGATCAACTAGTGGATGCCTGAGGGTTGCCTTCATTCAGGACTCCAGCGTGGCCAGGAACTCTCGCATCTCACCGGCAGCATGAAGGTCTTGTTGAGCAACGGCTACCTCAATACCCGCACTGGCTGTGGCCTGGGCTTCGGGAATTCTTGATAGTTGTGCCAATTGCTGTGCGGCCATGAAATAGGCTGGCACATAGGGTGGCTCCTGTTGCATAAGCCCATCGAGTAATGCCAGGCTTTCCGCATGCCCCCCCTCTTTCTGGAGCTCCATGGCAAGACCGTAACGGAGAAAAAGATCGTCGGGATCATCAGCTAGCATGGCAACAATCTTATCTTTGCGAGTCGGTTCGGACATGGGGTGCCTGCTTGCGTTTCTTGAGTTTGTGCTGGTAACAGGGAGCGGTAGTGTCCCTCGGTTCATTATCTTACCTGTTTTTACTTAATGGAAAAGTCGACTAAACCGGTAAGGGTGATGTAACCGATAGAGTTGACGAGGCACCTGGGGTGAATCCCAGGGGCTCTTGCGCATCGTTCTGGAGTTGGGTGTCTCGATTTGAGTTGCTCACCCGGGAAAGGCGTTAGCAGCTCGTGTTGATTTTAATGAGGAACAGATTCATGAATCGGACTCTGATCGGTGTTTTGTCGTTGGCAGTGATTGGTACGGCCATTGTTGCAATAGTTCAGGCGCAGGAGGCTGAGCCGGT
>JAZADA010000233.1:0-8887 GCA_036124135.1 Planctomycetota bacterium
GAAGCAGGTGAATCATGACGACAACAGTGACATGGTTGGGACACGGAAGCTGGTCTATCAAGACAGGAAACGGTACGATCCTGCTCGATCCGTTTCTTGATGATTCCCCGACGGCTCCAGTCAAGGCGGCTGATGTCGAGGCGGATTATATCCTGGTTTCCCATGGTCATTTTGACCATGTTGCCGATGTGGCTGCGATTGCTAATCGAACCGGAGCGACCGTTGCAGCAGTTGTCGAGATCGGGCAATGGTTCCAGGACCAACACGGCGTGGAAAATACGATCCAGATGAACCTCGGTGGCGGTATTACACTTCCCTTCGGTCACCTCAAGATGACGTTAGCTCATCACAGTTCGCAACTTCCCGATGGTACCTATGGTGGAAATCCGGCCGGCTTCCTGCTTACGATCGAGGGAAAGAAAATATACTTTGCCTGCGACACGGCGTTGTTCCTGGACATGCAGCAGATTGGAGACGTCGGGCTCGACGTGGCGGTCCTTCCGATTGGCGATTTGTTCACCATGGGCCCGACGGATGCCGTGAAAGCGGTCCAGTTATTGCGGCCGAACCGGGTGGTGCCGGCGCATTACAATACGTGGCCGCCCATCGAGCAGGATGCCGGCCAGTGGGCAACCCTGGTACACCAGGAGACCGAGGCCGAACCCCTGGTGCTGCAACCGGGGGAATCGTTTGAACTGTAGTTGTCAAAATCCGGGAGCGATCATGAGATGAATCCGGCATATCGACTTCTCGTTGGCATTTGCGGTTACCTGGTTCTTGGCCCGGTTTGCGGCATCTCGGTGGAGGCTCAGCAGACGCTGCGATGGAAATTTCAGCCGGGCATGCAATACCAGGTGTCTTTTGATCAAACGACCCTGAGCAAGACCCAGGCAGACCAGGAATCTATCCAGGTGCGACTGCATATGGGCATGGCGATGCAGTGGAAGGTTACCCAGGTGGATAATGCTGGAACGGCTACCATGGAACAGGCTTTCACGCGAATTCGCCTGGAGTTGGAGAATCCTGGGGTCGAGCAGGTGTCGTATGACTCGTCGAGTCGCTCGAAACCCGTAGGTGAGGCCGCTCAAATCGCGGTTGCCCTGGGGCCGGTCATCGGGAAAATATTCCGGGTGCGAATGACGGCACGTGGAATGGTCCAGGAGGTCATTGCAAGTCCCGAGATGCAGGCTGCGTTGAAACGCATTCCACGGGAAAGCCGATTGAAGGATGTTTTTACCCGCGAGGGATTGATGCAGACCCTGAGACAGTCCCACGGCGTCTTGCCAGCCAAGGCGGTGCAACTGGGAGATCAATGGGAAGCAGTTGAGACGGTGGCTACACCATTGGGAGATTTAAAAACGAAGACCCGCTATCGTTACGGAAAAAATGCGGAGGATGCGGGAGCGGCTGCTGCACAGATCCAGGTCCACGGTCAAATCGAACTGGTTCCCGCGAAAGATAAAAAAACGACCCGGAATCATCTCAGGATTGAGTCGCAAGAGATAGCGGGAGAGATCCTGTTTGCATCCATCCAGGGGCATTTGCTTCGCAGTGAGATAAATCAGCAAATGGTGACCCAGTCACGATATCGTGATCTGCAGTTAACCAGCCGAGTGACGAGTCGACTGGAGACCACCGTCCGGAGGGGTAAGTAGCTTTGGGGACCGTAAAAAGATGTTTTCCGGGGATATCGCTCTGGAAGTTACAGTCCTGGAGACCTATAAATTTAGATGTTCCAGTAAGTATTTGATTTTTTTGGCCGTTGTGACTACGGGAAAGCAATCTTCCTGTGACGATGCATACGATTTAAATTTTTCTGAAAGGTGATTGGAATGATGAAACGCTATCTGCAATTCATAATGCTGCTGGTGTTTGTGGCTAGCAGTACAACGGTCCAGGCTGGCAAAACCCTGACGTACAAGTTCAAGGAAGGTGACAAGTTTACCTATACGATGGACCAGGATATCGACATGAAAATGAATGTCGTTGGCCAGGAAGTCAATATCAAGATGAACCAGAAGATCGAGATGAAGCAGGTCATCAAGGCAGTGAGTTCTGATGGTGTTGCCGATATCACGATGAATATCTCCCGGATTCTCATGGACATGCAGGGACCTCCCGGTGCTTCGATGAAGTTCGATAGTGCATCGAAAAAGAAACCGGAAGGCGCCCTGGCCGAGGTGGCCCCTCTTTTCAAGGCTCTTCAGTCGGTCGAATTCAAGGCAAAGATGGCGGCCAATGGTAAGTACCTGGACGTGCAGGTTCCCAAGGAGTTTTTCAAGAAGCTGGGCGAAACCCCTGCCGGTGCTGCCTTGCAAGGGTTTTTCAATGAAGACAGTTTCAAGCAGATGGTAAGCCAGGGGGCGACGATCTTTCCTGGTTCGGTCGACAAGGGAGATACCTGGACCAATAGTTTTTCCCAGGCGAATCCGCTGGGCAAACAGGTCGTGGAAACCAAGTACACTTATGCGGGTGAAGAGACGGTTTCCGGCAAGGTACTTGATAAGATCGATTTGACGCTCAAGATGGATTTTGGCAAGGTCGAGAATCCTGCCCTGGCAGGAGCAAAGATCAAGATCAAGAAGCAGGATGCCAAGGGAACCATGTATTTCGATAACGTGCGTGGCCAGATGTCACGTAGTTCCATTGATCAGAACATGGAAATGGAGATCACGATCCAGGATAATTCCATCACGCAATTGATGAAGATCAAGATGGTGATGTCGATCAGCGAGGATAAGTAGGCTGCCTGGTACAGACGTGTTTGTAACGCGGCATGGTCCATGATCATGCCGCGTTTTTTTATGGGGTCGGTTCGGTTGGTGGCGGTGTGTCGGGAACGATGACCTGGATCTCTTCTCCTTCAACGCGAACCTCAAACCGATCAATGCCAATCTTGGGATTGTCGCACCAGGTACCATCGTGAACACAGAATCTCCAGGCGTGCCAGGGGCATGTGACTACTCCATCCTGGAGGTAGCCGGGGGCCAATGATGCCCCCATGTGTGGACACATGTCATCGATGGCAAAATATTGATCGTTCTCACGAAAGACCGCGATCATGCGCCCATTGACGGCATAAGCCATTCCAGTTCCTTCTTCGATGTCGCCCACCTTGGCGACGCTCTCGTATTCTGCCATGGATATTGTGCCTGTCGAAGATTGCCTGTTGAAATAGGGTTGCTGGTCGCTCGCGTAACGAGCGTGTCTATTGTAGGTCAGTCATTCACTTTGCAAAGGGCACGCGCCAGGGGGTTGGGAATTATGGTTGTCAGGATTTACCGGATCCAGTACCGTAACTGCGTTCCTGGGCAAGCGTAGGTTGCCAGGCAAGTTCTCAAGGAAGGAATAAACAGCGTGAGCGAATCCCAGGACTCTTCAGCCTCCCTGATTTCATTGTCCGATTTCCAGTCTTTAATTCGGACCATGTACCTCGAAAAAGATGTGGCGCGAGGTATCGACGGGACATTCATGTGGTTGATGGAAGAGGTGGGCGAGTTGGCAGCAGCACTGCGTGAGGGAACCCTGCAGCAGAAGCAGGAGGAGTTTGCGGATGTGCTGGCCTGGTTGACCACGATTGCCAATGTTGCCGAAGTCGACCTGACGACAGCCATTCAGCAAAAATATGGGGCAGGTTGTCCGGGTTGTGGGCAATATGTCTGTGGGTGTTCCGACGATGAAAAGCCATAATGGCTTTTGCTGGGCACGGGGCATTCCTGCTCCCACCCGGCGAGATTAAGCTGGAATAAGTGGTGGCCGCATTTGTGGCTGGTTATTGATGTTTAGAACCGTTGTACGGGCAGGCATTGAATCCCTTGATGATGCGGCAAATCCTTTCACCTGTTGGAGTGGCCTGTTTCCTGGTCCTGCTGTGTGGATCCGTTTCTTCAGCTGCTCCCAGCATCCTTGAAGTGAGGGTTGGCCTGGATGGACAAAGCCAGTTGGGTTACTGGACCCCGGTGCGCATTCATGTCCAGGCGGGTGACGAAAAATTTTCCGGACAGTTGGAACTGGGCGCTTCGGACTCCGACGGTCTCATTGCAACCTACGGTGGTTTTGCCGACGGATCTTTTGAAATCGCCGCTGGTGAAAAGAGATGGATCACGGGGTATGTCAAATTCGGACGCCCTGACAGCGGATTGCAAGTTCGCTTGTTGGCTGATGGTGCTACCGTGGTTCGTACCGAATATGCCCCTGGCCAGTTACCGCCGTTGATCGAATCAACGGCAGATCGAGTACTCGTGATCGGTGCTGACCTGGCTTTAAAGCAAGCCCTGGGAGCCCAGGGGCACTCCGTGCAGGTGGTTCACCTGGATGACTTCAGCACCTTTCCGGATCGCTGGTATGGACTGGAGGGGGTACGACAGATTGTCGTCACGACAAGTAAGGCGCAGTACCTGGAAGGGCTGACCGAGGAACGCTTCGAGGCCCTGCAGCGCTGGTTACGGTTGGGTGGGGAACTGGTCATCAGTGTCGGTTTGCGAGGTGAAGTGTTAACCCAGGATGACAGTCCCTGGCGGCATCTCATACCTGGTAGTTTTGAGTTTATCGAGAAAGAGTGGAAGACTTCCGGGTTGGAAATGTATGCCGGTTCCCAGGATCCATTGGAAACAGGTGCGTCTTCCGGGGAAACCGCCATGACCGTATTAAATCAGGTCCAGGGCCGTATTGAAGTCTACGATGGTGTTGGTGATGCAGGGCAGCGACCGATGGTGGTACGTAGCCTGGTAGGTTTCGGGAATTCCGTGTTCGTGGCGGTCGATCTGGACCTGGCTCCGTTCCTGGGCTGGCCGGCGCGGTCCCGACTGTTGCGACGGATCACGTTGGGTGAGCAGGGTGCCGGTTCGGCGGATACAGGTTCACCGATGGCCTCGCAAGTGTCTCATTTTGGTTATCGCGATTTGAGTGGTCAGCTACGTGCTGCTTTAGGGCAATTCAAGGGTGTGACCCTGGTGCGTTTTTACTGGATCGTGGGCCTGCTGGTCGTTTACGTGTTCTTGATCGGGCCCCTGGACTACCTGTTGCTAAGAAAGTGGAATCGTCTGCACTGGTCGTGGATCACGTTTCCTTCAATGGTCCTGGGATTCTCCTTGCTGACGTTCTTGATGTCTGCCAGTTTCAAGACACGTGAAGTGCATGTTAATCAGCTGGATATTATTGACTATGACGTTGAAACATCACAGTTGCGTGGAACTACCTGGGCTTACGTGTTAAGCCCTCAGCGGCGAACCTACGATTTTAAGATCGAGCCCCGGGCTGCTGAACAGTTGGGGATAGACCAGTTAACGGGTCTGTGTTCCTGGCAGGGGTTGCCGGGAAATGGCCTGGGCGGGTTGGATACACGTTCCACGAGTACTTCCATTGAGCAGCAATATGGTATTCGCCTGGCACCAGGTCAGGTCGATCCAGGGATGGGCCGTATCCAGGGGTTACCGATCCAGGACTCATCGTGTCGAGGCCTGAACGCATCCTGGTGGGGGCAAGGTTCGTTGGATGTCGTGTCCAGGCTGTACTTTGATCGGCAGGGAGTTTTGCAGGGAGAGGTCAGTAATCCCTTCCCGTTTGCCTTGCAGGAATGTCGCCTGTACCACCAGAACCAGGTTTATGTAATCGATCATGACGTGGAGCCAGGACAGATGCTGCGCGTCAGTAACCTGCTGGATTCTGTCCGTGCCGTGGAAGCTTACCTGCTGCGACGAAAACTGGTGCAACGAGCAGAAGCCATGCAGGCCTGGTCGGCATCGGACTTTGATGTTCCTCGCATCGTAGAGATGCTAATGTTTCATGAGAAGGCGGGTGGTGCAAGGTACACGAAAATGACACATCGTTACCAGGAATTTCTTGACCTGAGTGAGCGACTCGATTGGAACCGGGCCATCCTGGTTGGCAGGGCTGCGGGGCAGGGGAGTGGTTTGGTGGCGAATCAAAGTCCTCCCGCTGCGTCGACGCTCGACACGTGGACTTATTTTCGATTGGTATTTCCGATTTCGACAGCAGCCCCCTGAGGCCGTTGCCATACTGCAGGTGGTACGAGGAAACAGAAAGGGTGACACACTCGTGATTAAGACCGTCGATTTAACGAAAAAATACGGAGAGATGTTTGCTATCCAGAAGATTGAACTGGACCTTGAAGAAGGTGACCTGTTCGGCTTTATTGGACCCAATGGTGCGGGTAAGACGACCACCATGCGAATCATCGCTACTCTGCTGAACCCTACCTGGGGTGAAGCCTACGTCTGTGGGCATTCGATCTATACCAAGCCGAAAGAAATTCGCAGGTTGGTGGGCTACATGCCTGACTTTTTTGGCGTCTATGATGACATGAAGGTCATTGAATACCTGGAATTCTTTGCCGCCGCCTATCGAATCAAGGGACCCGCTCGACGAGAACGCTGCGAGGAAATGCTGGAAATTGTAGATCTGGATTTCAAGCGTGATGCGTTTGCCAATACCCTGTCACGTGGACAAACCCAACGGCTGGGGCTGGCCCGTGTGCTCTTGCATGATCCCCAGGTGCTCCTGTTAGACGAGCCATTAAGTGGCCTGGATCCACGTGCCCGTATCGAGATGAGAAACCTGATGCGGCGGTTGGGAGCCATGGGTAAGACGATCATCGTTTCCAGCCATATCCTGCCCGAGCTGGCTGATATCTGTAACAAGATCGGTGTCATTGATCGCGGTGTGATGACAGTTAATTCTGCCGTCGACGAAGTGATGCAGCAGGTGAGGCAACAGATCGTTCTGAAGATTGGTGTCACCGGGGATTTGGATGCAGCCGGGAAAATTCTCGAAGAACATGTTGATGTCGATTCTATCGAGGAGGATGCAGGTCTCCTGTCTGTCGTGCTTAACTCGCAGGTGACCGATTATAGCGAATTGTCCACGGCCCTTGTCCAGGCTGGTCACCGCTTGACCTTGTTCCGTGAGGAGGAAGTGAACCTGGAATCCGCCTTCATGACACTCACCAAGGGCACGGGTAAAAAGATCTGACGAGTCGCTTGGCGATGGTTAATCAGCCTGGGCACGAAACAGGTTCAGCGTGATATGCGCTTGCCCCTGGTGGTGGCCCTCATGCCAGTTCAGGATGTGAAGCACAGTCAGCAATGTTAGGTCTCGATTGCTCTGCGGGTGGGTCCAGACGATTTCCGATAGCTGATCCTCGTTGAAATCGGCCAGCGTTTCCAGTAGCTGTTCGCGGCCATCTTCAAGCACCTGTCGGATCGTAGAGGCATCGGGGATATCATTGTCCGGGGTGCTGCCGCCACGAAAGCGTTCCCACAAGTCCTGGTGGCGGGCCGTCTCTTTTTGGGCCAGTTGTTGGGTGGCAAAGAGCTCCTCGGTGATACCAACGTGCACCAGTTGCCAGGCGATATGAGCACGTTGCGGCCCGGGACGCCAGCCGAGAGCAGCTTGCGGGTCTTCCGCCTCCTCGATGGACTTGAGCAATGCGTGAGTGCGACTGCGATTGAACTGGCAAACTTCAACGAGAGTTTCGAGCGTGCTCATGAGGTGCTGCTTTCCTTGGTTACTCGTCTGTAACACATCCTTCGGATGCCGACTTGACGTTCTTGATATACTTGTAGAGTGTGCCGCGGGTCGCTTTCAGGGGAGGTGCTTCCCAGGCTTCTTGCCGTTCGGCCAATACCGCATCACTGACGTCCATGTCGATGCGCCGGTTTTCAGCATCGATCGTGACCGAGTCTCCATTTTGTACCAGTGCCAGTGGGCCTCCGACCTGGGCCTCGGGAGTGACGTGACCCACGATGAATCCATGGGAACCGCCTGAAAAACGTCCGTCGGTCATGAGCGCCACGTCAGATCCGAGTCCAGCTCCCATGATGGCAGAGGTGGGAGTTAGCATTTCGGGCATGCCCGGGCCACCCTGCGGACCCTCGTAACGGATGATGATGACGTCCCCCTTCTTGATGTTTCCTTCTTCCAGGGCACTCAGCATGTCTTCCTCGGAATCAAAGACGTTTGCGGTACCGGTGAAGACCAGGCCTTCCTTGCCCGTGATCTTGGCGACGGCCCCTTCTGGTGCCAGGTTGCCTTTGAGGATTTGTAAATGTCCCGTGGCCTTGATTGGTGTTTCAATGGGGTGCACGATCGTCTGCCCTTCATCAAGGCCTGGCAGTGATTCCAGGTTTTCTCCCAGGGTTTGGCCGGTAACGGTTAAGCAGTCACCTTCCAGCATGCCTTTTTCGAGCAGATATTTCATAACCCCGGGGGTTCCGCCGATGTGATGTAGGTCCTCCTGGACATAACGTCCACTGGGCTTGAGATCTGCCAGGTAGGGAATTCGATCACTGACCGATTGGAAGTCATCAATGGTTAAATCGATGTCCACGGAGCGAGCCATGGCAATCAGATGTAGAACCGCATTGGTAGAACCACCGACTGCCATGATGACGACCATGGCGTTTTCAAAGGCCTGCCGTGTCATGATGTCGCGAGGCTTAATGTCACGTTCCAGCAGGTTCAGGATCGCCTGGCCTGCCTGGTGGCATTCCGCAGCCTTGGCCTCGTCCTCAGCGGGAATCGAGGCACTGTAGGGCAGGCTCATCCCAAGGGCCTCGATCGCGCTGGCCATGGTATTTGCCGTATACATGCCTCCACAGGCTCCCGCGCCTGGGCAGGAACGCTTGACGATCTCCTGCCGCGTGGCTTCATCAATGGTGCCGGCCAGGAACTGGCCATAGCACTGGAAGGCAGAGACAATATCCAGTTTCTCGCCGTCGAGCGTTCCCGGTTTAATCGTCCCGCCGTAGACCATCAGGGCAGGTCGATTGAGACGACCCATGGCCATGATACAACCGGGCATATTCTTGTCGCATCCGGGCAAGGCAATCAGGGCATCGTACCATTGGCCTCCCATGATCGTTTCAAT
>JAZADA010000234.1:0-13626 GCA_036124135.1 Planctomycetota bacterium
TAGGCCACCGTGCGGCAGTCAACAAGGTGACGCCGAATGATTTCCAGGCCACGCTGTTACACCAGTTTGGACTGCAGTACGACAAGCTTGTTTTCTATCACAATGGCCAGGAACAATTACTAACCGACGGCCGACCGGCTCGTGTCGTCAAGGAAATCATCGCATGAACCGTACCTGGCTGTTGACGCTGGCAATGATATTCGTCGGGAATGTGTCAGCCTGCTGGGCTGTTGATATCCCGAAGATTTCCAACCGCAATGTTTTCCTGCGTGGTACGCTCAGCAACTCGCTGCACCAGTTCCAGGAGAAGAAAACCGGCCACGTCGCTTTTATCGGTGGTTCCATCACGCAGATGAATGGCTACCGACCCATGGTCGCTAACCTGCTGCAAAAACGCTTCCCCGCAACGACCTTTGATTTCACGGCCGCGGGCATTTCATCCACCTGCAGTACCACCGGGGCCTTTCGCCTGGCCAGTGACGTACTGGCCGAGGGACCGGTCGACCTGTTCTTCATCGAGTTCGCCGTAAACGACGACCAGGATGCAGGCCATACCGCCGAGCAATGCATTCGTGGCATGGAAGGCATCGTTCGCCAGGTACGCATGCATAACCCGGCCGCTGACATGGTCATCACCTATTTCGTGAATCCCGGTATGCTCACCCAGTTACAACAGGGCAAGACGCCGTTGGCCATGGCCGCTCATGATCGGGTAGCCCGGCATTACCAGGTTTCTACCATCCACCTGGCCCAGGAAGTCGCTGACCTCACGCTTGCCAAGACCATCAGCTGGGAGCAATACGGGGGAACGCATCCAAAACCCTTTGGCAATACCATCGGCACCGCCATGATCGAACAGTTACTGGAGAAGGCCTGGAAATCTCCGGCACCCCGAAAACCGCACCCCACGGTAGCCACGCTGATTGATTCGCACAGTTTCACGCGTGGACATTTTATCCGTCCCGATCAGGCGACCCTGCAAGCCGGGTGGAAATGGGAAGTACCCGCCTGGAAAGAGATACCGGGATCCAAGCGTGCCCAGTTCACCCAGATTCCAATCCTGCAGACCACCACGCCAGGCAGCCAGGCCACGCTGAACTTCCAGGGCACTGCCATCGGGGCTTACATCCTGGCCGGACCTGATGCCGGTATCGTGGAAATCCAGGTGGACAACGGGCCCACCAGGAAGGTCGACCTGTACCATCGCCACAGCCGGGGACTACACTACCCGCGAACGATCATGTTTGCCCAGGACCTCGACCCTGGCAAGCATACTCTCATCCTGAAAATGACCGGTGATCGCAAGCAAGGTCGCAACGGCTCCGCCATGCGGATCATGCAATTCACCGTCAACGGTCCTCGCTAGAACCGTCTTATTATTTTTTCGCGGCTGGCAGCAGGACACGTTTCATGGCGGCGGTCATCGGAGCTTGCGCTCCCGGGGCCACCCATCGCCAGCTGTGGCCAAAGTTATCATCGAAGGCAGCCTTGGTAGGTACGTAACCAGGCCAGCATTCACCATAACCAATCGACATCACGAACGAATCGGGTTTCATTTTCTGGGCCATGAGTTGATAACCCACGAATGCCTCGCCGGGGAACAACAGGATCTGTGCATCACCAAAATCAATGCAGGGCATATCGATCGCCTGTCCTTTCGCAATACGCTGCAACGAACTCAAGCCCATGGCTGCCAGGATCCGTTCCCTGACATCCTGCTTTTTATCTTCCAACGTTGTCTTCAACGCCGCCGCCGCAAATTTTTCATGGTCGTTGAACTTCAGTTGCAAGGTCGTATTACGGAACTGGACCGTGGTAACCGGTATCTTACGAGTCTTCTCCCAGGCCTGTTTCATCCCCTTGTAAATACGATTCGCCAGGACCGGTCGATTATCCGGGGATCCATCGTTGTACTTTCCAGCGGTTACATCCCCGCTGCATCCGGAAACATAGATCTGGGTGATCGAGAAGTCATCTCGGTGTCTTTTAGCGCGAGCCAGTCCTACGAAATCCGAAGTCACCCCGCCGCGCCCATAGTAACTCATCGGATGCGTGGCATAGGAATGAAGTGCCAGCAAGGGCTTGTCCCCGTTCCAGAAGCTAATCGTTTTCAGCCAGGGATCAATCAAGCCATCATCGGCTGCTGCGTAGGCAGCGTTCCCACCGCTGCTGCTGCCACGACCGAATGACACCGAACCATCTTCGCGCTGGACGCGTCGGTTCGATGCGACTTGTTCAACTTTTGCCTGGCCTATTCCCAGGTGAGTTACCGGAATCGCCACTTGCAGGCTATTACGACAGGCCGTGGCCACACGTTTCAACGTCTCCTGGTGAAACTTCATGTCGTACAACTCGTTAACCAGTCCCTGGGCATTGAGCATCTGCTGCGCTTCCAGGTCGATCACCGGGGCATCATGCTGGTGCAGGCTGCTGACCACGACCCGCTCTCGGCTGGTCCCGGCAGCCGCTGCCAGGGCATCGCGCCACTGGTCATAGGCACCGTTTCGAATCTCGCACCAGTCAAATGCCACCAGCACAATCGGCTTATCGGCACCGAGCAGTACGAACCCGTGTGCATACAACGGATCGAGTATTTTCTTCGACTTGGTGGGCAACACTCCCATGCAACGATGGTTTAACGGGATGGTCACGTCAGCGGAAAAACGAGCCAATCGATACGTCGCCTTTTCTGCAGCACGGGATGCGGATGAAGCTGACAGGGTCAACAGCAGAGCCAGTCCCAGCACGATCCAGGATGAACATGAATAACGGGGTGCATTGCGATAGGTCATGGATTCGATTTCCTATGGGTTCAGGAGGACTTGTTCTTTTTCGACTTGTTATTGTTCTTGTTGGACTTGCGGACCGCTGGGTCAAAGGGTGCATCCGGAGCATCGTTTTGAGGGAACCAGGCGGACAGTTTTTTCTTGACTCCTGCGTATTTCGACTGCTGCGCCAGGTTCTTCCATTCCATGGGATCCTGTTCATGATCGTAGAGTTCCTCGGAACCGTCTGCATACCGGATATAGCGCCATCGTTCACTACGCAACGCATGGTTCTTGCGGCCATGGGTTGTGAGGGCAGGTCGATCCCAGGTTAGCTTTGGATCCTTGAGCAAACCGGTCATGCTGATCCCTTCGAGATGATCGGGGAGCGGCAAATCACAAAGCTCAGCTAACGTCGGGTAGATATTCATGAAGTCCACTGGTCGCTGGCAGACGGCCCCGGTGGAAACAATGCCTGGCCCGGCAAACATCAGCGGAGCCCGGGTGGCCTCTTCCCAGAGCGAGAACTTGCGCCAGTGGTGTTTTTCACCCAGGTGCCAGCCATGATCACCCCACAAGCAAACAATCGTATTATCTCGATGCGGGCTACGATCGAGGGCATCCAGCACGCGTCCCACCTGGGCATCTGCAAAGGCAATACTGGCCAGGTAACCCTGGACCGCGTATTTCCAGTTATTGGTATCGATCACCTTCTTGTGGTCACCGTCTGGTTTGGCCATCTTCACGCCAGCCGCCGGTAGATCATCGAGGTCGTCAGCTGGCACCCTCGGCAAGGTCACGGACTTGCGTGGATACAGGTCGTAATATTTGTCGGGGACCTGCCATGGCATGTGAGGTCGGAAAATTCCGCAGGCCAGGAAAAAGGGTCGATCATGTTCTTTTTTAAGATAATCGATTGCCCAGGAAGCCACCTTGTAATCATTCATCTGCCGGTCCGGCACTTGTAATCGACCCCAGACAATTCCCCCGGCTCGACTGTGAGGATCCTTTAGGATCCGGTCCACTGGCTTGGGATCCGTCGTCTTCTTGAAGTAGGCATGCCAGGATTGGTCATCGTCATAGCGACCATGATAAATTTTTCCACCACCTTGAGCATGGTAACCATGTTTCATGAACAGTTGCGGTAAGGTCATCACGTTCGGCATGGCAGGACGCCAGGGCTGGGGATTGAGATAGACCCCTGACGTCGAGGGCCGAATACCGGTCATCAGCGCTGCTCGCGAGGGATTGCAAGCCGGTGCAGCACAGTGCGCCTGGGCAAACAGAACCCCCCGCTTGGCAAGTCGATCAATATTGGGTGTCTTGCAATCCGGATGCCCTCCCAGGCAGCTGATCCAGTCATTAAGATCATCGACCGCAATAAACAACACGTTGGGACGTTGCTGATCCGCTGCTTCCGCACTTCCCCAACACATCATGCAGGCCATTACTGCCCACAGGTAACCTTGCCAGCGCATCATCATAGGTATTCTTTCTCCCGGGTCCTGTCCCATTTCTATCTTGCCAAGCCTATAGATATCCTGCTGGCTGTCCTTCACTGTAACGACTCGGGCCGCCCTTTTCACCTGCCGGCTGCTAAAATCCGTTCCTGGTCAAATCCCTTCCCGGAAACATGGCTTTTACTGGCAAACTGACCTGCTAACGGGTAAAATCGAAAACGTCCCTAAACGGGATCATCGCACTTGTTTATCGAGAAGGAACATCGCACATGTCATCACCTGTCAATCGCCGACATTTCCTCAACACAACTGCCGGTGCCACCGCCGGGCTGGCCCTGACCCACCAGGTGCGTGCGGCAGAATCTGCCAACGAAAAAGTAGTGATCGGTGTGATGGGCCTGAGTCGAGGGCGCAGCCTGTCTGTCAGTTTTGCCAAGCAACCCAACGTCGAGATCAAGTACGTCTGTGACGTGGATACCGAGCGGGCAGAAAGCGCGGTCAAACTGCTGGCCGGCGCCGGCAACAAGTCACCCCAGGCCATCGGTGATTTTCGCAAGATCCTGGATGACAAGTCTGTTGATGCACTCGTCTGTGCGGCACCGAATCACTGGCATGCCCCAGCCACCATCCTTGGTGTCCAGGCTGGCAAGCACGTCTACGTGGAGAAACCCTGCTCCCATAATGCCCAGGAGGGTGAATGGATGGTCGCGGCCGCTCGTAAACACAAGCGAGCTGTCCAAATGGGTTCACAGCGTCGCAGCGGCGCCGCGATCAAGGAAGGCATCCAAATGGTTCGAGAGGGTGCCATTGGCAAGGTCTACCTGGCTCGCGCCTGGTACCACAATGCACGTGGATCGATCGGTGCCGGCAAGCCAGCACCCGTCCCTGATCGACTCAACTATGATCTCTGGCAGGGACCTGCACCGCGCACTCCCTACCTCGACAACCGGGTTCACTATAACTGGCACTGGTTCTGGCACTGGGGTAACGGCGAACTGGGAAACAACGGCATTCATTCACTCGACATCTGTCGCTGGGGTCTGGGCGTGGAGTTCCCGACACGCGTCACGTCGAGCGGGGGACGCTATCACCACCAGGATGACCAGCAAACGCCGGACACGCACACCGTGGCTTTCGAGTTCCCCGGTGGCAAGCAGGCCACCTGGCAGGGATTGAGCTGCAATCGCAACGGCAGCGGTTTCGTCAAGTTCTATGGCACGAACGGTTGCCTGGAAATCATCGACAACGGATACGTCCAATACGATCCGAAAGACAAGGAAATCAAACGGAAAACGGACTCTCGCGGAGACATCGAGCACATCGATAATTTCCTGACTGCCATCCGTAACGACAAGCCGTTGGAACTCAACTCGGAGATCGCCAAGGGCCATCGCAGTACGATGCTCTGTCACCTGGGTAACATTGCCCAGCGTACGGGCCGCTCCCTGTCCTGCAACGCCAAGAATGGTCATGTCCTGGATGATGCAGACGCCATGAAATTGTGGGGCCGGCAATACGATCCCAAGTGGAAACCGACGGCCTAGTCGACTCGATATGATGCGTTTTCAACCACGCAAACCGGGTTCATCGGGATGCGGGAGGAACGTGTTGCGCAATGGTATCGAGTCCGACGATCTCGGCGCGATCACCAGCATCTTCAACGAGGTCCATGATCCGTTGAATGGTTTTCATTTCCGGATCTTCCACCACGAGGCAGGAGGGGTGAGCCAGGAAATCGAAGACCTGGCCACGCGCGATCACGGATCGAACGGATCGAGTAATTGCCTCCAGGAAATATTCCAGCTTCCAAAAAGTGCTGCGGAACGCACCCACATCACTAATAGGACTCATCGGGATCTCGATCAATCCGCTTGGGTACCGATAAGGCTGGGCCTGCTGCTGGGCTTCCACGATCGACTGGTAAACATCCTCGCCCGGTTTCTCCTTGGGTTTTCCATAGGCATGCCTGGGGTACTTCGAGCTTACCCAGGAGAACTTTTGTTCCAGCAGTAACTGCTGCAGGTCTGCACGGCCATCGAGTGCGTCGCGAAAGCCACCCGGTGTACGAAACCCATTGACGTCGATATTGGCCCGTTCCTTGAGTGCAATCGTCGCAAGTCGAATGTTCTCGCGAAGAATTTCCGGGACCTTTTTCCCCTTCACCAACCAGGGAGAACGCTGGAAGCGAAACTGCGCCATCGCTGGTGTGGTCGCCAGCAAATTCACATGGTCATAGGTGTGATTGCCAATCGGATGACCAAGCTGATCCAGTTGTTGCAACCAGCTGACATCCGGCTGCTCCAATACTCGACCCACGCAGAAATAGTGCAATACACCTCCACGCTTCTTGACCAACTGGCCTGCCTTGACGGAATACTCCTTCGTGGCTGCGTCCAGGTTACCTTTCTGGTAATCCCATTCGGTCATACCACGCCGCGGGTAATGACGACTCATTTCCAGGTCCAGCGTGATCGCGATCCGCGCCTTCGGCCTGGCGGGCGCCGCCTGGCCCAGGGAGGCAGCCAGCGTCGTTGCCAGGCCACCAGCCAGGAACTGTCGTCTCGCCATACCTGTCTGCAACAATGTCTTCATATCGACTGTCTCCAGGAATCACAAACGATTGTTATTTCTGCATGGGTCTTACCCAGGACACCTGGGTGACCAGCTGGTTCAGGGATGCAAAGGAGATCGAGCTATTGGTCGCATAGCGTGGGCTGGAGTTTGCCGGAAAGGTAGCCAACGTCGCATCACCCACCAGGAAAACATTAAAATCCTGCGAGAGGTTTTCGTAGCCTGCCGTGGTGCTGCAATAGCACATGTCTGTCGCATAGCCCGTCAGCAACACGTGGTGGATACCTTCTCGCTGCAGGAATTGTTTCAACGGTTCATAGCCCTGGGCATCATAAATCACCACGTCACGGGGATCCACGTCCACATCCCGCGTGACCGGAATGGGAAGTTTCCAAAAGCCGGCATGGTTATACTTGTCGCCTGGATCGAGTCCGGGAAATTGTTGGAAGTAATCTCGTACTGGATTCCTGCTGGACAGTTTCAAGGTAGTCGGCAACGGTTCGCCACGATAGGAAAAACCGTTCAACCTGGCCTTGAGCTCGCGAGCACCTGCCTCGCGCATACTTTTGGTCGGCCGATGACTGTAGGAACGATACAACTTGCGACGAACAGGATCTTCATCGCCGGGCAGGCTATACAACACCTGGGCTCCCTGCTTCCGCAACAACTTGAGGAAGGGATTGATCACCTTCCTGGTGTGGGATGCCGCCAGGTGATTTTTTTCCAGCGTGCAAAAATCCGCGACCCCGGCAGGTTCGGGAGTTTTCCACCCCTGGCCATCATCAATGCCCCAGGGGTGAACCATGATCACCGCGGTTCGATCCGATCGCAGGTAATTGGGCATTTCGATAATGCCCCGCGCATTGTAAGAAAATCGCCAGGCTCGCACGGCAAGATCGGCTCCCTGGTCCTTGACCAGCGTACTCGCTTCAAAGCGTACTGTTTCCTTGACGGGCTGCACAAACTGCGGATAGTCTGCGAGCAAGGGAGAAGGATTTTCCAATCGCCGTAAGCGGTTATCGTAAGTTCGAGAACGGACCTGGTCTGGCTTGGCTGCCACCGACGATCCTGCCTTGTCATCGACTTCATCTGCGGTCATCCACGAGGATCCGCTCATCACCCAGGCAGCACCCACTGCGACCAGTACGATGCTCACGCCTGTGCGACTTGCCATGATATTCTCCTTATTTCCCGTCCCAGGATTCCCGGATCAGTCCGGTGAGTTCTTTCACGATCTCAGGGTGACTGGCAGCAACATTCTTGTTTTCATGGGGATCGGCCAGCAAGTCATACAACTGGGGTGACTTGTCCGTCCCTTGATGTACAAAAGCGTAGCGACCTATCTTGCCATCATAAGCCAGCAAGAGCTTCCACTGGTCCCGGATGCACCAGCGGTACAGCAGGCTCTCGGCAGGACGTTCTATGTTCGCAATATCGTGGGCAAAGTTTTCGCCAAAAATCGTATTTCTCTTGTTCGCAGCCATGGGATTGGCCTCACGCTGTCGACAAACATCCAACAGGTTAATTCCGGGTAGGCCAGCTGGTACCTTGGCTCCACACGCTGCATAAATAGTAGGAGCAATATCAATACTGCTCACCAGCGTGTCATAGGTTGCCGGTTTGACCTTGCCTGGCCACCGCACCATGACCGGGGTTCGCGTTCCGCCTTCATTCGGGGACTGCTTGGATCGGGGTGCAAAGCTGCCGCGCCAACCAGCGGGGGCCTTCGTATTCGGAGTACGTTGAATCCAACCATTGTCGGTCACGTAAATCACCAACGTATTCTCAGAAATCGCTTTCTTATCGAGGTAGCCCAGCAATTGTCCACAGGTCTCATCAAACCATTCACACATGGCGTAGTATTTCGCCAACTGCACGGGTCGACCTTCTTTCCGGTACTTGCTCAACAAGCGTTCGGGAGGATTGTGTGGGGTATGTGGCAGGAACGGAGCATACCAGACGAAGAACGGTTTATCTTTTTCAACCGACATATCAATAAAGTCATAAATTGGCTTCATTCCCTCGCGACCGATTTTTAAGCCATCGTCACCATGTCGACCTCCGGGCTTGGGAAAACCACGGGTCATTCCATGGGTAAAGCCACCACGCTGGTAACTTCCTTCCCACCACTTCCCACTCTGGTGCGAAAGGTAACCTTGTGCACCCAGCAATCGTGGAATGGTCGGATGCTTATCAATATTCGAGATCAACTGGGCTCGCTGCGCGGCATATCCCTGGTCCTGGCCAACCTGCTGGCGCGTCTTTCCCGGGGGTGGTGCTGGATCGTTTCCGGAGATCATGTGCTGGTGGGCATAAAGCCCCGTAATCATCGTCGCCAATGACGGACGACAGAGAGCGGTGGGCACATATCCACGAGTAAACGTGGCACTCTGTCGTACCAGCCGATCAAGGGAAGGCGTCTTGATGACCGGATGTTTCATGAAACTGTAGTCCGTCCAGGACTGATCATCCGAGATAATCAACACGACATTGGGTTGTTTCGAGGATTGCTTGCGCTGAGCTCGGGCGAGTACCGTGGGTGCTGGCAAAGCCGTCCCGGGACGTGACACCGCCGACACGGTGGGCGGACTGGATACGCTGCGCACGTAAGCGACCAGGTCCAGGACCTCATCTTTCTGGTAGGTATCCAGCAACCCGACGGGCATCATCGAAATCGGCGAGGGTTTTATAGCCTCGATATGAGATCGTTTAACCGCGGTCAATTTACCCGGGTTGAGTTGGTCTGTTCGTACCCGGTAATCGTCTCCCTTCAAATTCACCACGCGACCCACGATCGTCTTTCCATCATCCATGAGGAACATGGTTGCCTGGTACTGGTCCGAGATCACGCGACTCGGCTCCAGGACCGCCTCGAGAAAGTCCTTGGCGTTGAATCGTCGGCCGGCGGCGGTCAGGTCGGGTCCGACGTAACCACCTTCTCCCTCGAGTCGATGACATTTGAAGCAGGAGGCGGAAGAGAAAATTTCACGACCGCGTTCCAGGTCACGCTTTTCCGATGATTGTTGTACCTCGGCAAGTAGATCCTTGACGGTCCACTTCTTCACGATCGGCCGTGGCTCCTGGGGCTTCTCAGCCACCCTGGTTGGTCGGTTCAGTATGTCAGCCAGGGATTTCTTTTCCTCGTTACTCAATGTTGCCACCGCTTCGTTACGGGCATTGCGAATAAACCCATCGAAGGAATGGCCACCCTTGTGAGCTGCTGCCTGTTCGAACCACTTGAAATAAGATCTTCGTTGCGCCGGTTGCCAGCCTTGCTTGACGTTTCGCAAGACCATCGCGTAATGAATTTGTTCTTGCTGGGTCCTGGAGTGGGCCAGCCGTTCCAACGTCTTTTCAATGGCCCGAGGAGCCTGCAGGTAAACCAGCAACTGGCTTAACTCGCGATTCACATCCTGGTCCTGGGCGGGATACCAGGCGTCCAGTCGCGTCACCAGCTCGGCAGCAGACTTGGCGCCCGGGCGGTCCAGGCGAATAAAAATCAGCTGGTAGCATCGCAGCAGGTCCAATCGCTGCGAGTGGCTCAGTTCATCCCAGCTTAGCTTGGCCAACGACTTCAACATTCCCTCCACGTCGTCTGCCTGTCCATTGCGTGCCAGGGCAACCATCGTGGTCAGCATGGTCTGTGGTTCTGTTTCTCGGAAGGCTCGCTTGCGCCACGATTCGACTGGCTGATGTTCCAGTGCAACGCGTGCTGCAAACCGAATAAATCGATCAGGATGTCCCAGGAAAGGCCATAGTTCACGGACGGATCCGGCGCCCGGACGACCGTGTAACGATTCCAACCTGCGTCGCTGGGTACGCGCCGAGATTCCGGCGTCCACCTGCCTGGCTGCTGTCTCGACCGATTCCTGCCCACGGTAAGTGACCCGGTACAAGCCCGATTGCGTGGACCGGCCACCCACCGTGAAGTAGAGAGCTCCGTCCGCCGGATTGACTACCATATCTGAGACCTGCATCGCGGCCGCCGAGATAAATCGTTCTGCCTGACCTCGATAGGTGGCTCCCACAGGTGTCATATGAACCGCGTAAATAATCCCGTAACTCCAGTCGGCCATGAACAGGGCGCGTTGATATTTTTCCGGGAAGCGAGCACCGGTCCCAAAGTTAATTCCCGTGGGACAACCGGGGCCGATATCAACCACGGACGGTAGGCTGTCCAGGTAATAACTGGGCCATTTTCCTGATCCGCTGCGCCAGCCAAATTCACTGCCACTGGTCACGTGATTCACGCGCGTGGGCCGATACCAGGGGGAACCGATGTCCCATTCCATATCAGCGTCATAGGTGAACAGTTCTCCATCTGCATTGAACGCGATGTCATACTCGTTGCGAAACCCGCTGCTAATCAACTCGAATTCTCGACCATCGGGATCGGTTTTGCAGATCCAGCCACCAGGTGCCAGGATCCCCACGGCGTGTCCGCCAGCATCCCACATACGTGGCAGCAGGTTATCGAGTTGCCAGTTCCTCGGCGCTCGGGAACGAGCCAGTTCCGGCAGATCGGAATGGTTCCCCGCACAGAGGTACAACGAGGTTCCGTCGGGTGAAAGGCGAATCGCATGAGGCCCATGTTCTCCCATGGGGCCTGTCAGCTCACGCAACAACTTAACTTCATCAAACTGATCATCGCCCGTGGTATCTTTCAAACGATAGAGGCCGGACTGTCGTTTCCCCATGCCATTGACCACCACGTACAGGCTATCGAATGCGTAGAGTAATCCCTGGGCCATACCAATTTCTGCCTGCAAGGCTTCCACGCGCGTCCCGGATACAGCAGCTCCTGGTTTGGGAGGCGTCACACGGTAAAGCTTTCCATGCTGATCACTGACAATCAGGCGGCCACGCGGATCGTGGGCCATGCAGACCCAGGACCCCTGTTTTTCACGAGGAACCGAGTAAAGTAATTCCACGTGAAAATCCTTGGCCACTTTCATCGTGCTGACCGGCGTAGCCTGGCCAGCCTGACCGGAGGCCGGTTTTTCCGGAGCGGCCGCAGCCGCTGCCTTCACGAAGTGTTTCAACGTAATATTCCGGAATTGCACCGTCATCGGTTTACCGCGATGCAACTGGAGTCCTAGCAGTCCCGCCGCAGCCCTCAGCTTCGGGTCCTTGTCCGTCACCTGCGATGTTAGCTGGCCATTCACCGCATGGGTTAACCGTTGACCACGTGCCGTGATGACATAGGTGTTCCACTTGCCAGGCTTCAGTTTCGCCATGGCCTCTTCAACACCGTCGATGGGTCCCATCACGCGGATATCAGATTTCGGTCGCCTGTTCTTCTTGTTCGCGCCCTGGTTAGCGACTGCCCTGGGCACCAGCATGACCTGTTGTCCACGAGGCCCGATAATACCTCGCATCTTCTCTTCGTAGAGAATACCCAGGTGTTTCTTGGAGAGATCAATATCTGCCTGGTAACCGCCGAGCACCCATTTCCCCAGGTCCTTCAGTTCCTTGCTGCGATACTGGATTCCGGAATTCCCGGTACCGGCTTCTCCCTCGATACGGAATTCCAATCGCAACTGGAAATCCTTTACCGTACCACCGCGCCAGACCAGGAACGTATTGTGTTCCAGCGGACGATCTGCTGTCGTTTGTCCCGTGATCACTCCATCACGCACCGACCAGCGCGTAGGATCACCGTCCCAACCGGCCAGGTCCTTGCCATTAAAGAGAGAGATGGTACCGGCCGGAGCTGCCATCATCGGCACTGCTCCCTGCAAGACGACAGCGATCCCGAATAGCATAACTCGCAACGGGATACGTAACTTCACACCGTTCATACCTCGACCTCTTTCCTGCTACAACCATGCCATTCAATGAACAAGTCGGCGGGCACCCGGATGCGTCCTAACCGGTCGCAGCAAAGTGCTACAGGTGATTGTAAAGAGAAGCAGCAGGGACCCACAACCATTGGTAGCGGATAATCAAAAACTCTTCCTGGACAGGATAGGTTTTTCTGCGAGGCCATCCTGGATTCAGCTAGCGCGGAGCAAAAACCTCCAGCTTTCGTTCCGCCGTATACGGCTCCCGGTTCACCGGAACCGTGGCTCGCACCGTCAGCGGCATGTTAAATGGTCCGTGCCCGGTCTTATCGTAAACAATGGTCATCACACCTTGCGTCTTTCCAGCGGGAATGATCAAGGGATCTGCGTGCACACCCTGGATATGTGCGGGTACCACCAACTCCACGCGAGCCGCCCCATCGAGTCCCTGGCCGCGACCCAGCTGGACCGTCACGTCGAGCGTGGCTCCGGGACTCCAGGCCACCGACCGGGGTTGGATTTTCACGTCCAATTGCCCTGGATCGACCAACAAGATGACCTGGTCATTTTGCCCGTGGGACGTATAGCTGATCTCGTGTTCTTTTCCCTGTTCATCCTTCACGAAACCAATCGCTGTCACGCATGTACGGCTGGTACGACCTACTTCCATCCAGGGTGCCAGGTGAACCGCGTAATCAAATTCCGACTGATCCGCTGGCACTATCACTGCACCACCCTGGATACCCTGCAGGTGCCGTACCTGTCGATCTGCCATGCGGACTTCGAGAGGGCCCTCGAAACCGCTTCGTTCGATCCGATAGTGTCGCCGGTAAGTGGAACCACGGGCCGCATACTTGGTCTCGAAGTCACCTACGACCTTGAAGGGGGTCGGCATGGAAACAGCCAACATGCAATGATCCAATTCCATGTCATCCGGGGATCCGGCGGCCGTCCGGGCCGTTTCCATGACCTGCTGATCGGGCTTGATTGCGGCACTTCCCACGACCTGGATACGAACTGCCCGCACCCGGGCATTTTCGTGGGCTT
>JAZADA010000235.1:0-4593 GCA_036124135.1 Planctomycetota bacterium
TACCAGGCGAAACGGGATGCGGTGCTTTCAGGGAAGGATGCTTTTGACCAGAAGAACTGTGTCTTTCTTTCGCCTATGTTTGCCATGCGATCGACCCAGAAAGTTGAACTTCTTAACAGCGATAGCATGCTGCACAATACCAAGATCGAGGGCGATCCTGGCGGTGGAGCAGCGGGCGCCAATTCCGGTATTTCCGGGGGTGGTAAGGTGTTGTACGAGCCGATTGGTTTTTCCAACCAGCCCTTCAAGGTGTCCTGCAGTATTCATGGTTGGATGCAGTCATGGATGCTAGTGCGTCCCAATCCGTTTTTCGCGGTAAGTGATTTGAATGGCGGTTTTGAAGTCGCTCACCTGCCAGCGGGAATCGATATGGAATTTCGTGTTTCCCATGAGGGGAAATTCTTCGGTGCTGATGTGACGGCGACAGTCAATGGAGAACCCCTGGCGATCAAGAGTGGACGGCTCAAACTCAGTGGAATTGAGCCCAATGACGTGATCGAGCTGAAGTTCGTGCTGGATGCAAAGAATTATGAGTAAGATGTTTTTTTCCTGGAATCAACGATCCATGTTGCTACTCGTTGCCCTCATCGCAGCGATGAGCTTGGGTTGCAGCCCGCCGGTCGTGGAGTTTCGTCCTGCCGCAGGGCACCAGCTTGCGCGAGAAGCGGAACTGGAAGCTCAGCTGGGCGCCGAGCAAAAGGAAAATATAGCGACGATCCTGGACAGCCTGTTTGGGACACCAGATCAACCTCATGTTCCCAAGGTAGCGGAAGTCGACATGGGGCAATTGATGAACCAGACGGCTATTGAGATGGCTGCAGGGGCGGTTGCGGTGGATGAGGATGGACGGCCGCATGGACTCTATCGACAGCACTGTGCCCACTGTCACGGTATCACCGGTGACGGCATGGGGCCGACGGCAGAATTCTTGAATCCTTACCCGCGGGATTACCGGATGGGCAAGTTCAAGTTCAAGTCGACGACGACCAATGCCCGGCCCACGAATGATGATTTGCATCGACTTCTCAAGCATGGAGTGCCCGGTACTGCCATGCCATCCTTCCGAGTTCTGCCACAGAACCAGAAGGATTCGCTGGTCCAGTACGTGATTTACCTGAGTATGCGTGGAGAACTGGAGCGTCTACTGATCGGGGAATTATTGGGAGCCGGGGAATTGGGAATCGAGCCACCGGACGGAGTCCTGTTAAACCTTTCCGACAAGGATACTGCTGAGTTCCAGGAGCGATCTGCCTGGGTGCAGGAGAAGATGACGACGATTGCTAACAGCTGGTTGCAGGCGCAATCGGAGGAAGTGCCGCCACCACCGGAAAACTGGGGCAGCGCGGAATCCCGGCAACTGGGTCGCGATTTGTTTTATGGTACCCGTGGTGGTTGCGTGAAATGCCATGGCAACATTGCCCTGGGTGACGGGGATAACACGTTTGATCTCAAGACCCCGCTGGTCGACGACTGGACCAAGGAGAATTGGCCGAAAGGATTGGATGCGGCGGGTCGCCTGGAGCGAGAAGCCGTGGGAATCCTGGCGGAGCGACCGTTGCGACCACGGAACCTGCGGCAGGGTGTTTACCGGGGCGGTCGGCGACCGGTCGACCTTTACTGGCGGATTCGTTATGGCATTAGTGGGACACCGATGCCTGCTGCCAAGGAACTGAAATCCGACGAGATCTGGCACTTGCTGGACTATGTTCGCAGCTTGCCTTTCGAGTCGATTAGTCAACCGCATGAACAGTTACGCAATTTAAAGCGTGAACGCCTGTAGTCTTTAAGGAGAGTAGAAGGTGGGACGGTTTTGGAGTCTGTTATTTTTGTTGGTGCCAATCCTGGGTGTAGGCCTGTTCGTGGTTGCTGCGCTACCCAATAGTGCGCCACTCTACGGTCACTGGTTCCCGGAGGATGTCAGTCGAGATGGTTTTATTATCGATAACCTCTTTAATTTTATCCTCTACCTGACAGGAGCTATTTTTGTTGCCACGGGTCTGTTGTTATTCTGGTTTCTCTGGAAATATGATGCAGCCAAGAACACGGAACCAGTAAAGTTTATTCACGGTAGTCACACGCTGGAGATTATCTGGTCGATCTTGCCCGCCGTGACCCTGTTGTTTATCGCGAGTTACCAGATGGATGCCTGGGCTGCAGCCAAGATGCGGCGGCCCCTGATCTCGGCCGGAGCCGATGGAATCGAGGGAACCTCGGATGACCAATTGAAGCCGCCCCTCGTGGAAATTACGGGTCGCCAGTTTGAATGGCGATTGCGTTACGCGGGGGCCGATCAGAAAATCGGTACGCCGGACGACGTGCATGGCGTCAACGAACTGCATATCCCGGTTGACGAGGATATCGTGGTCGCCTTGAAAAGCGAGGATGTTCTGCACAGTTTTTTCCTGCCGAACCTGAGGCTGAAGCAGGATATTGTGCCAGGTATGAAACAGTTCATGTGGTTCCGGGCCACCCGGTCAGGTACATACGATATCGTTTGTGCTGAGCTCTGTGGTTGGGGTCATTACAAGATGCGTGGTCGCCTGGTGATCGAGTCCCGTGAGGATTTTGATCGTTGGCTGCAGGCCGAGCGGGACGAGCAAAACCGCGTACAGTACAGCCCTTCTGAAACGGACGAGTAACGATGAGTAGTACGACGACGGATTCTCAAGATCATGTGACGACACCATCCCGTGGTGGTGTGGGGCATTTTATAGGCAAGTATGTCTTTTCTCGTGATCATAAGATCATCGGTATCCAGTTCCTCTTCTCAACACTCCTCTGGTTCCTGATCGGTGGCTTGTTGGCCCTGGGGATTCGCTGGCAACTGGCCTGGCCCTGGACGAACATGCCCGTGATTGGCAACCTGCTGTTTTCTGCAGAGGGGGGGCAGATTTCGCCAGAGTTCTATACCACGCTGTTTACGATGCATGCCACGGTGATGATTTTCTTTGTCATTATTCCGATCCTGGCCGGTGCCTTTGGCAACTTCCTGATTCCGCTCATGATCGGTGCTGACGATATGGCGTTTCCCACGCTTAACATGCTCAGCTACTGGTTCATGTGGCCTGCCTTCATCCTGATCGGGATGAGTTTTTTCACGCCGCCTTATGGAGCAGGTGCTGGCTGGACTTCGTACCCACCACTTTCTGCGATGCTGGGGGCTGCGCCGGGAAGTGAGTCCGCGCAGACACTCTGGCTGCTGGGCGTTACCTGCGTGGGGATCTCCTCCATGATGGGTTCGGTCAATTACCTGACAACGATCCTGCAGATGCGAGCACCGGGCATGACCATGTTTCGTCTGCCCCTGACCATTTGGAGTATGTTTATCACGGCGATCCTGCAGGCCTTTGCCTTGCCTGTATTGACAGCGGCAGGCTTCATGCAGCTAACGGATCGTATGCTGGGAACCGGTTTCTTCCTGCCGGAAGGCCTGATCGTGAACAATTCAGCGATGGCTTCCGGGGGCGGGCAACCGCTGTTGTGGCAGCACCTGTTCTGGTTCTACTCGCATCCGGCTGTTTACATCATGATCCTGCCGGCGATGGGGATGGTTTCGGATATCATTGCGACCTTTTCCCGTAAGCCGATCTTTGGCTACAAGCCGATGGTTTATTCCATCTCAGGAATTGCCGGGCTCGGTTTTATTGTCTGGGGACACCATATGTTCGTGTCCGGCATGAACCCGGTGCTGGGAATGACATTCATGACGGCAACGATGATGATTGCCCTGCCCAGTGCGGTCAAGGTATTTAACTGGATGGGAACGATCTGGGGTGGCAAGGTGCAGTTTACGACGCCGATGTTGTTTGCGACGTCCTTCGTTTCCATGTTCATCATCGGGGGACTCTCCGGGATTTTCATGGCAGCCACGCCGGTCGATATTTTTATCCATGATACGTATTTCATCGTGGCCCACTTTCATTACGTATTGTTTTCCGGAACAGCCATGGCCGTATTCGGGGCCATCTATTTCTGGTACCCCAAGATGTTTGGTCGGATGATGAATGAAACGGCAGGCAAGCTGCATTTCTTCCTGACCTTCATTTTCCTCAACGGTACTTTTTATCCGATGCATATCCTGGGAGTGGTTGGGTTTCCCAGGCGTTTGGCCGATCCGTACCACTACGAGACGTTTGCTCAGTTACAGCCGATGAACCAGTTCATGTCGATGTGTGCCATCGGCATGGTTGCTACCCAGGTCATCTTTGCGATCAATATCTTCTACAGCATGTTTCGAGGCCCCAAGGTGGGTAGGAATCCGTGGAAGAGTAACACGCTGGAATGGACAGCACCCAGTCCTCCCGGCCATGGTAATTTCGACTTCCAGCCGATTGTCTACCGCGGACCCTACGAATATGGTTCGCCCGAGGTGGATACAGATTATTATCTGCAAACTCAGCCGCCGCCGGAGGCAGAGAGCTCCGGTGACGGGGAAACCTGACAGGAGGTGCGCCAAGCGCATCCAGATTGAAACAGGAAATTCTGTCCATGGTAACAGGCCTGCAAAAAAATGATGCTTATCCGCCACACCGCTGGGCGGTGGCGTTGGCCTGCGCGACGTTTCCCTTGATCTGGGCGGGTGGCCTCGTGACA
>JAZADA010000236.1:0-5564 GCA_036124135.1 Planctomycetota bacterium
GTTACTCTCTAGCAAATGATCTGCAGCGACCAGTTCTTCCCGGGTCAGCCAGCCGACCCAGGCGACCTCTTCAGGGTTCGGCTTGATTTGAGCGGAGGGATTCCAGTTCATTCGCCACCAACTCAAGGCAACATTCCAGGGCGTCACGCTTTGCCAAATCATTTCCTGTGCCGGGCAGTCGACTCCCAATTCCTCGTGAACTTCTCGTTCGACCGCTTTTTTCTCCACTTCATCCGGCTTCAGGGAGCCCCCTGGAAAACAGAGTTTCCCCGGGGCAATCACGTCCGAACTACGCTGGATGACCAGAAAACGCGGCTCTTCGTAAATCACGGCGACGACCCCCTTTGAACGAGAGTCAACTATGGTGGTATCATGGGATGTCATGGTCAGATAAATGATTCCAATCAAACTGGCGGGAAACGAAAAAACCCGCGTCTTGCGGTCGATCCGCATTTTCCTGCGTACCAATTCAGGCGATCCTCGGATACAATGGCCTATATCATGCCTGACCGTGAAACACCAGAGCTGATCGCCCTGAAGGTCACCAGCGACGCCCGAGGCTAATTCATGTCGAACGCACCCCAGAACCCACAATCTCAAACGCCACAACGCCGTGGCAGTGTGAACATGTGGTTCTTCCTCATCATCCTGTTTGCTATCGGGATGTTCTATCTATCGGCCTTCAATGCTGCTGACCAAATCGGCGAGAGCAGTTTTGAATCGTACATCAAGGCCAATCGCGTGGCGAGCGTGAAAATCGGCGAGGGCCGGCTGACCGGCAAGTTCAAGCAACCGTCTCCGATACGTCCCCCGGCGGGCCGCACCACCGCGGATTCCAAGCCGCTCGATCCAGCCACGAAAACCGACGCGAAAACCGCTCGCCAGGGGAAGACACGCTATAGCGAGACGTTCATGGTTTACCTGGCCACCAGCGGAGACTCGCTTCCCGAGCTAAAGGCTTTCCTGCGTGAGAATGGCGTTCGGTTCGAAAGCCTCCCTCCGGACAATTCGATGAACATCCTGTGGATGTTTTTCCTCCTTTTACCGGTAGGTATCCTGCTTTTCTTCTGGATCTCCTACCGCCGTTCCCAATCACAACTCATGGGCGGTGGATTCCTTTCTGGTTTCAGCAAGAGTCCTGCCAAGCGATACGAGACCGCCGAAGAACCTATCACCTTCAAGGATGTCGCCGGTCTCAAGGGAGTCAAAGCTGATCTCGCCGAGATCGTTGATTACCTCAAGGACCCAACCAAGTTCCAACGCCTTGGTGGCCGGGTTCCCAAGGGAGTCCTGCTCAATGGCCCACCTGGCACTGGCAAGACGCTGCTCGCCCGGGCCGTCGCAGGTGAGGCTGATGTACCTTTCTTCTCGGTCAGCGGTTCAGAATTCATTCAAATGTTCGTCGGGGTCGGTGCCAGCCGCGTGCGTGACCTCTTCCAGACGGCCAAGGAAAATTCGCCCAGCATTATTTTCGTGGACGAAATTGATGCCGTCGGCCGGCAACGCGGAGCGGGACTGGGCGGTGGTCACGACGAGCGTGAACAGACACTCAACCAAATCCTCAGCGAGATGGATGGCTTTGCCCAGAACGATTCCACGATTGTATTGGCCGCTACGAACCGTCCCGATGTGCTCGATCCAGCCTTGCTGCGACCTGGCCGTTTCGACCGTCACGTCAGCGTAAACCGACCTACCTTGAAAGGACGCCGTGACATTTTCAAGGTACACGTCAGGGACGTACCGCTGGCGGCCGACGTCGATCTTGGACAACTGGCTGCCGGTACCGTCGGATTGACAGGAGCCGATATCCGCAACATGGTCAACGAGGCCGCTCTTTGGGCAGCACGCCAGGACAAGAGCATTGTAGAAAAAGAAGATTTCGAGTACGCCCGTGACAAAATCCTGATGGGTGCCAAGCGGGAAGAGGTACTCCAGCAAGACGAGAAAGAAAAGACGGCCTATCACGAAGCTGGCCATACGCTGACGGCCTGGAAACTGGCTGGTGCCAATGCGGTTCACAAGGTGACGATCGTCCCGCGTGGACGGTCCCTCGGTTCGACCCAGACTGTACCCTCGGAAGATCGCATGAGCATGTCCGAAAACGAACTGCGCGACCACCTCACGGTGCTGCTCGGGGGCCGCGCCGCAGAGCAGTTAATTTATGATGAGACCACGGTGGGTGCTGAAAATGACCTGGAACGGGCAACCAGCATGGCCCGGCGCATGGTGACTCACTGGGGAATGAGTGAACGGCTGGGACCGGTCAGCTACAAGACCTCTGACGATGATCCGTTCCTGGGGCGTGAAATCCACCAGCAGCGACAATTCAGTGAACACACCATGGAGATCATCGACGCGGAGGTCACCGCGATCCTGCACAACGCGTCCGAGGCCGCTTACGCGCTGCTGAAGGAATACGAGGCCGACCTGAGAAACCTCTCGGAAACACTCCTCTCAGAAGAAGAGCTGGATGAACCGGCGATTGCCGAGATCCTCGGCCCATCGGTCCACAGCACCAAGCAATCTTCCGAAACAGAAGAGGAATCGCAGACAGTCATTCCCCCCGTTTCGCAACCCACCAGTGGCGATGCAGCTGCCGAGGCGCAACAGGTCACCCGGGACCATCATCGCGATGACCTTCAACCTCACGACGGTCAGCCCCCCTCGCCCAATCCCAACGAGAGCTAGTGCCATCCACTGATGACAAGCGATCCCAAGAAATCAAAGATTCGCGCCAAGTTCCGAAAGAACCATCAGCCACGGGCCAGGAAGGGTGACCTGACCCGGGACTACGAGGAACACGGCTTCGACGAGGAAGCCACATCCTACACGGAACGCATCAGTGGCAAGGGGAACCTGACACGGCACAAGACGATCATTGGTGATCATGCGGACGAAAGCACCAGCGGCTTCGCCGTGCAGTTGCACGTGGACGAGGAACACTGCCTGGTCGGTCGTGTCCTGAGCGTGCACGGACTGGCCAGCGTGGTGGAAACCGAGGAAGGCAAACGATTCCAATGCGCCACCCGGCAGCTACTCAAGTCGCTTAGCACGGATCAGCGCCACGTGGTGGCTGCCGGTGATCGCGTGCTGTTTCGCCCCGAAAATGAAACCGAGGGCCTGATTGAACGCATTGAACCCCGGCACGGTGTTCTTAGCCGCACCAGCAAGGGGCGGCAGCATGTCATCGTAACAAACGTCGACCAGCTATTGATCGTGGTCAGCGCTGCGGAACCCACGCTCAAGCCGAACCTGATCGACCGATTCCTGATCACGGCAGAAAAAGCAGGCATCCGCGCCGTCATCTGCATTAACAAGATCGACCTGGTGGATCCCGCTGACTTCCAACCATTAATCGGTGTCTATGGGCAAATGGGCTACCAGGTCGAACTGGTATCTGCGGAGACGGGTTTTGGAATCGAATCACTGCAGCAGCGTCTCAAGGGCATGGAAACCGTCCTGGCCGGGCAGTCGGGCGTCGGCAAGTCCACCATTCTTAACCAGGTGGAACCGGGCCTGGATCTACGAGTCAACGAAGTCAGCAGTGACAATCAAAAGGGCCGACACACGACAACGGCCGCGGTCCTGCTGCCAATTTCCATCGGCGGCTACGTCGTTGATACGCCGGGAATCCGACAACTGGAATTATGGGACGTCATCCCGGAAGAAGTCGCCGGCTACTTTCGTGACCTCAGGCCCTACATTAACCACTGTCGTTTCCCGGACTGCACGCACACTCACGAATCCCTCTGTGCTGTCAAGGATGCCGTCGCCGATGGCTTGCTCGATACACGCCGGTACGACAGCTATTGCCAGCTCATCTCCCCGGAGGGTTAAACGGGACGATCTCAGCGGAAATCTCGCCGGCCTGCCGGTTGCCAGGGGACCGCACCTGCCCGTTGCACCTGCACTCGCAGTGCGCGCGACAACTCGCGAAATACCTTCCGTTCCTTTCCAGCCAGGTTCACTTTCTCCTGGGGATCGCGCTGCAGGTTATATAGCTCCAGCGGTTCAAAGGGACTGTTCTGCAACAACTTCCATTCGCCTCGTCTTATCGCCTGGATGGTCAAACCACCATAACGATCTCCCCCTTCACGACGGTGAAAAAACAGGTCTCGTTGCTCTTCCGGCTGTTCCTTTCCCAGCAAGGTGGGCAGGAAGGAGACGCCCTCGATCAAGTGGTCGATCTTGATACCGGCAGCCTCGCACAAGGTTGGGTAGAGATCCATGGTCATGACCGTGCGGCCTGACTGGCTCCCCGCTTCGACACGATTAGGCCACACCACGCACCCGGGCACCTTGAGTCCCCCCTCGTACATGCTCTGCTTACCGTCACGTAACCCCCCGTTGTTCGCCTTGACCGACAGTTGCCCACCATTATCCGACGTGAACACGATCACGGTATTATTCGCCAACCCGGTTTCCTGCAAGGTTTGCATGACTTTACCAATCCCGTCATCCATATGCTCGATCAACGCCACGAGTTTCGCGCGGCCAGGGTCAATTTGAGGCTGCCGCTGCTGCACCCGCTCCACCCAGGCCTGTGGCGGTTGGATCGGCGTGTGCGGCGCGTTGTACGCCAGGTAGAGAAAGAATGGTTCCTCCTTGTTACGACGCGACTCCAGGTAATCACACGCCCAGTTACTGAACAGGTCCGTGGCGTGTCCCTCGGGGTCAATTTCCTTTTCATTGCGGCGCATGTAGTTAATATTGTGCCGGCGATGGAGATAGTAATCATCCATCATGTCTCCCAGGAACCCGTGAAAGAATCCAAACCCCCGCTCAGTCGGCCGGTCGGGTTTTCCCAGGCCCAGGTGCCACTTCCCGATCAGGGCTGACGCATAGCCTGCTTCCTGCATCAGTTCCGGCAGCAGAACGGCATCCCTGGCTAGCTGCCCCCAGCTGTTTTCCGGGTGCGTACGAATCACACCGGGCACGCCTACCAATTCCTGGTAACGGCCACTCAACAGGGCTGCGCGGGTCGGGGAACAGACCGGGCAGTTCGCATAAAAGTTTTCGAATCGCATCCCGCGACTGACCAACCGGTCCACGTGGGGCGTCTGCATATCCTTGGCGCCGTAACTGCTCAAATCGCCATAGCCCAGGTCATCTGCCAGAATGACAATCACGTTCGGGCGTGTTTCCGCTCCCCGCATGCTCGCAACCGGCAGTAAGCTGCCGAGCAAAACCAGCCACCAACGAACGGTTCGCCACGGTTTGGACGCGTTCACATGCATCTTCCAGTCACTCCTGGGCCCCAGGTAAATCGCGTTTAATCTCTGGCAGAACGTCGCTAACTCCGGGGCATCCATTAGCAGCAGCAACGTTTTCCAACTGTCTATCCTATGCTTGCAGGTAAATGCGGGGCACCCCCCACAACCACTGCAGGGTCCACAAGGCTCGGTTCTAACGGAAATCAACCTATTCTTGTCATAACCTTAAATGCCGTAGAGATTTAAACCTTGACCTTCGACCGCCGGAAAAATAAAATCAACCTCGTTGGTAAAACCTGTTCCAGTTCACTGGCAAAGGTCTTTTCCAACTGCGATCCGCTGACTGGCCAG
>JAZADA010000237.1:0-6962 GCA_036124135.1 Planctomycetota bacterium
CAGTCATCACGGCCGGGACAGCGACCAGGTGCTCATTCGAGGGAGTAATCAATTGCCAGAAAAACCGTTCCATACGCCTTACGTTCTTGATCCGAGGCATTTTCACCGCAAGTTGGCCAATTCCGGAATACTGGTCATGTGACCAATACCAGAGTTCCAGCACATAATCTCTTTGGCCTGATGGCTGTCCAAGCGTCAACGACAAGTCACCCAGTGCAGAAACCGCAATATTTTCTATGGGCACCGGTTGATGATTAATTGCAGCTCGGATGTTTCCTGGCTTGAGTGAAGTTGACTTGGGCAAGTTCAACTGCACACGGGGCTCATTCGTCGTCAATCGAAACACGGCCCGGTGCCTCTGCCCAGAAGCCGTCAAGTAAGTCTGTAACCAAGCCTGCTGAACTACAATTAGCGATTGAGGTGACCGTTTTCTCAACAGTACAGACATGGGTAAGTGATGAGCCCGGTTGGCGGTAGAGACTTCCAGTCGTACGAACTGATTTTCCGTATCTACCAAGCGTGGACTACCTAGCCAGGTTTCTCCGACAGGTTCTACATCCAGGTCCGTGGGCGAGGACACCTCGAGGAAATGGCCCTCGAAAGTAACCCCCTCAACCTGTTGCGACACCACCAGTGGAACCTGGACCAACCGCGATTTTTCATTTTCCAGGACACCAAGGTCGTAGGGATAACGCAAGGCCAGGCGAAACGAACCGATCTGTTGTTGTGGTAGTGTAACACTAATCAGATTTCGGGACTGCGATACAACCTCTCCTGGGGATTCCTCGGGACTGATCGTCCCCTCCAGCTTCCAAGACAACAGTTGCCGATTACCGGTGACCTGTTCTGTTTCAGAAACAGGCCCCTCTGAATCATCAAGCAACCAAACCTGGAGATCTCCCTGGATACCCGGCGATTGAGGGATCTCAACCAGCACCTGTGACACTGGTTCATAATCCACCTGGTAGACGAGAATCTGATCCACCCGAGCCACCTGGGAATCCAATACGATCTTTCCTTGCGAATTAACGAGGATGACTCCATCCCGGATTTCAGGCGTGGCAGCAAATAATGGGTCTGGATCATCACCTCTTTCTCGATAGAACAACACCTCTCGCTGCGTACGAGGAAGGTTCCACTGATCGACATCCTCCGGAACTGCATCACGCACTAACCCACTAATTTCTTCCGCCTGGGGTGTCAAAATAATATTGTCTTGTGGAGAGATCCCCACCATGGCAGGTGCTAAGGTCATGACAGCCGCTCCCAGTGGTTCAGCGACGGCTGGTTTCGGCAGGGAAAACTTCAACTCCTGCGTCAGGTCAACATCCCGGCGAGCCAGTATCTGCAAGCCGAACTGCCCACCTGTCGCCTCTGGAACCAAAACCAATGGAATGCGAACTTTACCGGCTGGACTGATCTGCACCGAGTCTCTTTCCAACAACTCGACCGGATTTGAAGTCACCTGTTCGACTGTCCAGCCTGGCAGATCCAGCAACAGGGCGACCTGCCCGGAACCTCGCAGCTGTCCGGCCAAGGAAATATCCAAACGCAACTCATCTGTGCTCACCGCGACAACATAACGCGGCTCAATTCGCAGACGCGTCTTCTCCGGTCGCAACGAGGCTTTCAAGGAATATCGTTCGCTAAAAAACTCAAATCTTGCCTGCACCTGTTGTGGCGTGGTTACATCCGGACGCTCGTCAACACGTCGCACCTCACCACTCTGCGACCACTGCAGCGTCCAGTTACCTTCCACGACAAAATCGATACTACCGGATTGCCTAACGGCTCCAACCACTTCAAATCCCGAAAACTCTGTCGGCTGCCCCGTTTTCTTTCCAGCCTGTCCGGAGTGTCTATAGATTGTCTCGAGGGCTATTTTCACCTCCGGAGCGGGCACGACTGGAACAACCTGCAATCGTTGTCGACTACCTGCTTCTGGTGATGGGACCTTGGAGTCCTTGTCAACCGGCAACACGGTAATACGAAAATCCTGTTGCGACAGATCCAAGACCTGCATGTAAGGTGGCAAACGAACCTCGAACGAAGTCACATTACCACCCGCTGCGGAGATAGTCAGTTCTGACTGTGCGGTGATCTGCTGCGGACTCTTGATTGTCATGCGAGTTGTACTATCCGCCAGTAGCTGTACTTTCGCTTGTTGCGTCATCCGACCGCCAGCGAGCCAGGCCAACTGCAGTTCACCTCCCGAAAAATCGAAGGTTAGATCTGTCATTCCTGGGCCGGAGGACTGGCTAGTTACACTCAATTCCGCATCGACAACTTCGGCCTTGTCCGTGGCAACTCGAAACTTCTGAAAACGGGACCGGGCCAACGGACCAGTAATCGCTAGCCGGGTTTCATCTCCAGCTATCTTCAAGGTCGTGATAAGCTTCAAGTTGATTGTATGCGACGTCTTTGTCGCCGCCTTCAACCAGCAGACATAACCATCCGCGCGATCCAGCGCAACAAAAAAATCACCCGGACCATCATGTCCAACGGCCCCCTGCAAAACCGTGGAAGCGAATCCGAGCGGAACACGAATCCACTCCTGGCTGGCCTGCTCTGCAACCAATCGTACTTTAACGCGTACATTTAAGGTGGCATGCGTAGCCGTCGCCTGCCCCGTATAGACAACTTCTTCGATCGCAAATTCAGGTGGTGCCTTGGAACCCAGCAATTGCCGGCGAAGCTTATAGAGCTGCTCAAACTCTTCCAGCGAAAGATTCGCCACCTTGACGAGATTACCCTGCGCATCACGCAGATGGAAAATCTCCGTCTTGGCTTCTCGAATTTCTGTTTCGTCTTCGACCTTGGCAGGTTTCGGAGGAACGGGTGAATCCACCGGTGGTTGAGCGCAGGATGTCCCAGCCCAAACCAGGGTGAGCACCAGCAAACAGGACCGCAACATATTACGAAAAAACAAAACAGATTCCGCCTTTGAAAAGGCTACGCCTTTGCCAATACTGCAGCACCAGGGTAACAGACCGGAATCGAGGTAAACCTCGGTATTTCTCTATTTTACGTTGGGCAAGAGGGTTAATAAAGAGTTTCTGTGAATTCCTTTGCAACCAGTCTATTGCGAGACACTGGCCAGGATATCCAGCAACTGCTGATGTAACGCCGGTGTGGCCGCTGAAGCCAGTCGGGGTTTTTCCCAATCTAACGATAAACCGGCTAAATCAGAGACCACAGCACCGGCTTCCTGTGCAATCAGAACCCCCGCTGCGATATCCCAGGCCTTGGGACTGGTTGCCCAGTACGCATCCAGTCGACCGGCCGCCAGGTAACACAGGTTCAAAGCAGCGGAACCTAAGCGTCTTAAGGCCTGACTTTGATGCAGAATTTCGATAAACTGCTCAATCTCAGGAGCACCTCGCTGGACATTCGGTGGAAAACTTGCCACCACCAAAGCCTGTTCGAACGACTGGCAATCACTGGTTTGCAGGGCCGTTCCGTTCACTTCTGCTCCCTGGCCCCGTTCAGCACTGAAACACTCCTCGAACAATGGATCATAAACAACCCCAACCATCGGCTGACCACCCTGCATCAGAGCAATCGATACCGCAAACGATTGCAGGCCGTGTACATAATTAACCGTACCGTCAAGCGGATCTACGACCCAGCACCACGAGTCACTATTCAAATCCGCTTGCGGTGCTTCGGAATCAACGCCAGCATCTTCTTCCCCCAGGAACAAGTGGTCAGGAAATGCATCCATGACGATTTCCTGGATAACCTGCTGAGAAGCAAGGTCTGCCTGTGTCACCAGGTCCTTGGGACTTTTTTCACTCGCTTCAATGCGGCCAAACCACTCTCGTAAAACGTCACCACCAGCACGCGCTGCTCGTTCTGCTACCTGCTTGTAATCAGACATCACTTCTCCCACATCCTGGGCGGCCAAGCCAACGGCAACTACTGCCCCCGTAGAATACTCCCTGGCTAAAGAATCCTCCGATCCGCAAAGGTTTACCGCAACCAAAATATTTAAGGTCCGGGAACCTGTCACGCTCGGTAAACAAGATCCTCAGTTTACCTCACCGGGTGGCAACTGGGTATCCAGAAGTTCTGGTGAGCAAGGCATTTCGATCGTCTCAAGACCCACGAAAGGGGGGACCAGAAAAGCCGAGACAAATTGATTTTAGGTCGCAAACTATTGGACACGTACAACAATCTTGGTATGATCACGTTTATGCTTTTGCTTGGACCAGTGGATTGGGTCGGCCTGTGAAAACAGACCTTCCTGGTTCAAACGTTCAACGCAAAAGTGGCCTCTTCTCTGTTCCGGCCCCGCCGTCTCGCCATGTTGCGAACGGCGGGGTTTTTTTACACCCAACTGACACCCTAAATGTCATATGTGGACAATTACTGGGCAGCAAGCCCACCTACAAACACTGGATCTTTCGGGAACCATTGACCTGTCAACTCCGGGTACAGGGTTGGGCCAGTTGTGCCTAGCCGACGACCGGCTTGCTCATACACAACTACTGGGCATTGCACGAAACGGGTCCACGCTGACAGCATCCCCGGACCAGGACCCCTACAGCAAAGATAACACCCTGATCATCCATTATGGTGATCAAGTGGATGCTTCACATCACCTCCAGGTACAGTGGCGATGCATTCCCCCGGAGCCAGGGCTATTCCTGGGAGGACTGGAACTGATCCTTTCATTCGAAACGCCTTCGCAGATCAACTTACCCGAGTGGACCACGATGACGCAGGTTGGCCAGCAGGACATTCTTGTGGCTGGCGGCGATAGCGAACAGCCATGGATCTCGCTTAACGAGATTCCTGACGCTGCCGATTCAACTTCATCGGCAGCGACAAGCGGGGCACATATGATTCTCTGTCGCTTCCCAGAACAGCAACTCAGTTACCTGGAAATGACCCCTGCCACCGAATCATCGCTGGCTATCCTTCCAGCTACCGAGACGACAAGAACTCTCTGGGGGTCACGAACGCCCGACCGTCCCCTGGAAAAAGGCGTTATCCTGCGACAACGGGTGCGTGGTGTATTTCTACCACGTGAAAAAGATACCATGCTCGCAGAGAAGGCCTACGCGCAGTTCCAGGCACTGGATCCCCCCCTGAACTAAGCCGACCGTCTCAAGCCAGTAACTTATTAACTACCTTGCCGCCCTGGTCCGTGAGACGCACACTGAGTCCCTTAAAAGGGTAGACCAGACGATGGTGATCAAAACCAAACAGCTGCAATATCGTAGCATGTAGGTCATTGATGTGGACGGGATCTTCCACCGGTGCCCAGCCGATATCATCAGTCTTACCTACCACCTGACCACCACGAATCCCACCTCCAGCCATCCACAGACTAAATCCGTAGGGATGGTGATCTCGTCCGGTGTTTTGCTTGTTACCGCCTCGATTTTCTCCCAGCGGTGTCCGCCCGAATTCACCTGCACAGATCACCAGCGTATCGTCCAGCATGCCACGTTGCTTGAGATCCTTGACCAGCGCAGCTGCCGGTTGATCCAACATCGTAGCATTATAGGTAATTTCCTCATCGAGATTACTGTGATGATCCCAGGAAGCGTGCATGACCGTGACACAACGCACTCCTCGTTCGACCAGACGCCTGGCCAGCAGGCAATTCGTACCAAACTGCCGATAAACGTTAGCCCCCCCTCCTCGAAAACTATTTTTCTTGGGTTCCGGGCGTGTTACACCATATTGATCAAGCGTCTGCTTGTTCTCTGCGCTCAGATCAACCAACTCTGGTGCCGAAGCCTGCATTCGGAAAGCCAACTCATAGGAACTGATGCGACTATTAATCTCCGCATCTCCTAACTGACGAAACCGTTTCTTGTTCAGTTTATTGATTGTTTCCAAGCCCGCCTGTTGCATCTTGCGGGTAATTCCGGCAGGGGCATTCAAGTTCAAAATAGGTTCACCCTGGCTCCGAAACAAGACTCCCTCGTAGGTGGAAGGAAGGAACCCACTGGTCCAGTTGGATACACCGCCACTACTTCCTCGACCTGCGGTCAAAACGACATATCCGGGTAAATTTTCTGATTCGCTTCCCAGTCCATAGTTTAACCATGACCCCAGGCTTGGCCGGCCAAACCGGGGCACACCCGTAGTCATCATGAGTTGTGCCGGGTGGTGATTGAAAGCATCGGTATGCATCGACCGCACCAGTGAAATATCATCTGCACAGGAACCGATATGTGGCAGCAGGTCAGATAGTTCCATCCCACACTGACCATGCTTGGCAAACTGTCGCCGGCTGCCCATCAGGATTGCGGATTCTTTCTTGATGAATGCGAAACGAACTTTCTCAGTCAACGACTTGGGTAACTGCTGACCGTCCTTTTCCTGCAATATTGGTTTCGGATCATAAAGATCGACGTGGCTGGGTGCGCCAGCCAAAAAGATAAAAATGCAAGCCTTTGCACGTGGAGCCAGGGGGGGACTTTTGGGAGCCAATGGGTTCGCAGCTGTCGATGCTACCTCACCGGCAACTGACTGTTCCTGGGCCAACATGGACAACAATCCCAACCCACCAAGCCCCGAAGCCGAAGACGTCAAAAACTGACGCCGCATCATCAGCGCCAACTCCTCGCGAGACAGCTCATCCGTCGGCAGTCCAGCAGGTTTACGAAACGGCATCATAACAATCAACTCCTCGCTACATTACTTATTCACGGGAAATGAACTCGTCCAGGTTAATCAGGGCTCTCCCTACAAGGATCCAACCAGCCAGGTCGTTCCGATCCAACTCCTTGCCCGGGTTCAATGATCCGATGATCTTATCACGCGTAACGGAATCCGACTCACAGGCTTTGCGTTGCGTCTCAAAAAATTCAAGCACGGTTGTCAATTCATCCTCCGTTGGGTAACGAGCCAGGCAGATCATGAATGCGTGCCTTATCCGCTGGCGACGGGTTTCAGCAGGATTCTCGCTAACCGGGACCTCCTTCATGATCCGTTGCCCGAGG
>JAZADA010000238.1:0-2861 GCA_036124135.1 Planctomycetota bacterium
GTTGTACGACACCATTCTCGACGAATTTGATGACAGCGTTTCTCCGGCTACTGATGAGAACTTCAGCAAGGGGACGGAAGATCCAGCCCGGGCTGAAGCAACAGCTCCTGCGGCCAAGGCAACACCGCAGCCTGCCGCAGCAAAATCTTCCAAGAAAACGGAGAGCGAGACTACGTTACCCAGTAGCGAGGACAACGAATCCTGGTCTGAGGATCCGGTTCGTATGTACCTGACGCAGATGGGTGAAATACCCCTCCTCACCCGTGCGGAAGAAATTCGTCTTGCCAAGCGCATTGAAATCACTCGTCGACATTTCCGGGCTCGCTTACTGGAATGCGATTATGTTATCCAGATGGCTTTCAAGGTTCTTAAGCGCGTTCACAATGGCGAATTGCCCTTTGATCGCACGGTACAGGTTTCCGTAACCGACCGCCTGGAAAAAGAGCAGATCCTGGGCCGTTTGCCTCACAACCTCACCACCCTCGGCGTGTTGCTGAAGCGGAATCGGCGTGATTATCGAATTGCATTAAGCAAAACTTATAGCAAGGCACAGCGTAAAAAAGCATGGCAACAACTGGGCTATCGGCGACGACGCGCTGTCCGCCTCGTCGAGGAACTGGGCCTGCGAACACACCGCATCGAACCCATGATTCGGACACTGGAAGAGTTTAGCCACCGGATCACCGAGCTCAAGCAACTGTTGACTCGGAACAAGAAAAATCGCAACCAGGTAGCCGAGTATCAATCGTGGTTGAGCGAATATCGCAGCATCCTGCTGGCAACGCAGGAGAGTCCAACCAGCTTACGCAATCGCATCAAGTACCTGAAGAAAGTTTACTCCCGGTACCAGCAGGCCAAGCGAGAGCTATCGGAAGGTAACCTGCGACTGGTTGTTTCTATTGCCAAGAAGTATCGTAATCGAGGCCTGAGCTTCCTGGATCTCATCCAGGAAGGAAATGCCGGCTTGATGCGTGCCGTTGACAAGTTTGAGTATCGACGAGGCTTCAAGTTCTGCACTTACGCAACCTGGTGGATTCGCCAGGCCATTACCCGGGCCGTTGCGGACCAGAGCCGCACCATCCGAATTCCGGTTCACATGGTGGAAACCATGTCCCGCGTACGCAATGTTTCCCGGCAGTTGCTGCAGGAACTGGGACGTGACCCCACGCTGGAAGAAACCGCCCGTCGTGCCGAAACAACGGTCGACGAAGCTCGTCGTGTTTTAGCCATGAGTCGGTTTCCCATTAGCCTCGATCGGCCGGTCGGTAACAGTGAAGACAGCCATTTTGGTGACTTGCTTCCAGACGGCGAAGCGGAAAACCCAGCAACGGGAGCTTCCCAGGAAATGCTCCGTAATCGCGTCAACCGCGTTTTGAAAACACTGAGCTACCGAGAGCGTGAAATCATCAAGCTGCGGTACGGGCTGGGTGACGGTTACAGTTATACCCTGGAAGAAGTAGGGCATATTTTCAAAGTAACTCGTGAACGTATTCGCCAAATCGAAGCCAAGGCAGTGCGTAAACTTCAGCAGCCCAGTCGCAGCCAGGAACTCGTCGGTTTCCTGGACTAGGGACAACGCCTTGCTGGTACAGCACATCAAACCTCCGGGGAATTCTCCGGAGGTTTTTTTATGACCTGAAAGCAAGGGCTCGCTTAGGTTATCATAACAGTAGGTTTTTTAACGCCAGCGCCATCAAGTCCCTGGAAGCATTATGAATATCGACCAGCTGGTTGGTTATCTCGATAAGCCAGACAATGCTGAAGTCTGGCTGCGCTCGATGGGCCTGGAAAACCTATCGCGGGCGCATGGGAACCTCGCTCACATCGCCGCCAGCGGTATCACGCTTGACCTGGTCGCCTCGTTAGCATCCCAGCTCACTGAGCATTTGCCACAGACCAGTTACCCAGACATGGCGCTCAACAACCTGGACCGTTTTATTACCGCAGCTCGCAACCCACTGTCCCTGGGAACACTCTGGGAACGGGATGACCAGGCCTTACCAACCTTGCTGCAGATTTTTTCAACCAGCCAGCATCTCACCGATTTGCTAATTCGAGATCCGGAAAGCTACGACCTGTTGCGATTGACGGAAGGGCAACCCGTGGCCCGGGACCAACTGGTCGCTGAAATCTGTAGCGAGATATCAACGATGAGCAAGGACTCGGATGTGGTTGCCGCGCTGCGGCGTTACAAGGATCGGGAAACATTGCGGATTGCTTACGGCGACATCGTACGACACCAACACATCAACACGGTAACCCGCCAGATTTCCTTCCTGGCCGATGCTATCTGCGAGGCTGCCACGCGGAGTGCTCGCCAGAAGCTGGAAAAAAAACGTGGCATCCCGCGCGATGCCGATGGTCAGCCAGCCGAGTTCGTCATCATGGCACTGGGCAAGCTTGGTGGTTCTGAACTGAACTACTCATCGGATATTGACCTGGTGTTTCTTTATCGTGGAGAAGGGAAAACAGATGGAGAAAGGTCCGTCAGCAACCAGGAATTTTTCCAGAGGCTGGTGAAAAACATTGTTTCCCTGCTAACCGAATCATCTCCGGCTGGCGCAGTTTATCGGGTGGATCTGCGATTACGACCCAATGGAAAACAGGGTGCGTCGGTAATGTCCATAGGTGCCGCATTACGTTACTACGACGTATCAGGGCGCACGTGGGAACGACAGGCTTTCGTCAAGGCGCGTCCGATCGCAGGAGCGATTCAACTGGGAAAACGTTTCCTCAAAAAAATGGAGCCCTGGGTTTATCGCCGCTACCTGAGCGGATCTGAAATCACCGAGATCAAAGCGTTGAAACGCCGTATCGAGAAAAATAGTCAGCAGCAGGGTGATGCGGAACTCAACGTAAAA
>JAZADA010000239.1:0-10897 GCA_036124135.1 Planctomycetota bacterium
GAGATGGCGGCAAGATATCGATCCTCGGAACCAGGGGTGCCTCCCTGGCGAGTGGGTTTGAGCCAGTCATTTTCGTCGATTGCACCCTTGAAGATGGCTGCCAGTCGATAGTAATCACGCTGGGGAATCGGGTCGAACTTATGACTGTGACAACGCGCACATTTAATGGTCATGCCCATGATTGAGGAACTGAAGACTTCCAGCGTGTCGTCGATAATCTCCAGGCGATCCGGAACAAAATTGGTAATTCCGAAGTACGTGGCATCCGGAACCATGCGGAGAAAACCGGTGGCGACCAGGTTATCGTGGGTCCGTTGGTCTACGCGGTCCGGGTTGGAATAGTCCGCTATTTCATCACCTGCCAGTTGTTCCATCACGAAACGACTGTAGGGTTTGTCCGCGTTCCATGACTGGATCACGTAGTCTCGATAACGATAGGCAAAAGGTCGAACAGAATCGCTATGTTGAATTCCCTCACTGTCCGCGTATCCGGCCAGGTCCAGCCACAGGCCTCCCCAGCGTTCACCGTAACGCGGTGAAGCCAGCAAGTGATCCAGGAGTCGATCGTATGCATCGGGAGCGGTATCTGCCAGGAAGGCAGCAACTTCTTCCGGGGATGGTGGTAGGCCGAGCAGGTCATAGTAGGCACGTCGAACCAGTGTCTGTCGATCCGCCGGAGGAGACAGGTCCAGCCCCTGTTTGCCCAGCGCGGCAACGATGAAATGATCGATCCCCGTATGCAACCGGGAATGCGATGTGACGACAGGCAGCGGTACGCGGCGCGGCGGTTGAAACGCCCAGAACTGACGATCTTCCTTGTTCACCAGTCGATCTTGCTGGCCTGGTTGTTGGTGGGGTTCCGGATCTGCCTTGGCTCCCTGTTCGATCCACTTGGTCACCAGCGCCAGTTCACCCGTTTCCATGGGTTTGACGCTGTATTTTACCAGTTCCCGGCGAGGTGGCATTTCCCCATCGTGAATGCGTTTGAGTAGCAAGCTGTCAGCCGGTTTCCCGGGGACAATCGCGGGTCCCGACTTACCGCCCTTGAGGATCGCCGCAGTGGTTCGCAGATCCAGTCCTCCTTCTTGTTTACGGGTTCCGTGGCACACCGTGCAGCGCAATTGCAGGATGGGCAATACGGCCCATTGGGAAATCTCCTGGGACTCGTTGGATTCGGGTAGTTGACCGCCGCCCTGGACCCACTGGGTCAAGAGCTTGATTTCCTGGCGGGTTAACGGGTCCTTGCCTTCCGGTGGCATTTCGCCTTCAACCACTTTTTGAATCAGTAAGCTGTTGTTCGGCTTGCCTGCCACGACCAGGTCACCGGATTCACCACCTGTTTTCATGCCCGCGATAGTTGTCAGATCGAGCTCTGCCTTGGATGAGTTCGGGTTGTGACATTCTCCGCAGCGGGCCTTGAGTAATGGTTGCACCTGGTCACGGAACAACCGTTGGCTGGTTGTGCCGGTAGGCTTGTCTGCACCCCTGGTAGTGATATTGAATAAATAACCACCCAGCCCGACGGCCAGGCAGCACCAGGCAAGCAGCTGGCCACGCATTGGCCATGATGGTCGGCACAGACTTGTCTTGAATTTCATTCCGGAGGCTCGTCTTTCAGATCGCCGGGTAGTTTTCCTGAACACGACTACGGGTTAAAGGTCTTCAGTAATTTTCGACCCTTATAGAGATTATAAACATCATTGGGTGTTAATGGGCGTGGACTTTCTGGCCGGGGATGCCAGTAAATGTCGCTGGAATCAGTCACGACGATTCCCGGAACCCCGTTTTTCACTGCGTTGGCCCCTAAAACAGGGTCTCCCAGGAAGGAACCCCAGATGCTGGGTTCGATCTGTTGATAACCCTGGTCGTGCAGGCTGCGTTGGAATCGCTGGACGTCTACTTGTTGGGAGGGGTCCAGGTGAGCTACATCCCGCTCATAAATTTCCTCGTGTTCGGCATGCCAGCCAGCAAAGAGCGCGTAGGCATCTTCGATGGCCAGGGTTTCAATATCGGCGGTAACGCTATGAGTCACTGGTCCCACGATTCCCAGGTTGCTGTAGATGGAGTCGCCGAACAGGAATCGATATCGAATCAGGAAGCAGGTCAGGGGCTGGTCATATCCTGGCCAGAACTGAACACGCTGATCAACGCATTCCATCTCTGTTGGAGCAATTCCCATTTGTTGGTCCTGCGCGAGCCACAGTGCCAACTGTCCCTCGGCCCTGGAAAGATCGCTTCGGTACGTGGGATCGATTTGTTCTGTGACATCGAGTTCTTCCGCATAGGCGAGGACATGGAGCCTTACGACCGGTTCAGCTGCCAGGGCAACCAGGGTCTCGGTACCGATGCTTTCACCCAGCTTCGCAAGTGCCGAAGCGGACTCCACCTGCAGGCGGCGATGCGGTAGATCGAGAGTCTGGCGTAGGGCAGCCACGGAGGAAACCTCTCCTACCAGTGCCAGGGTATCACAAAGTGCAATCATCAACGCGATGCTTTCAGAAATCATCAGGCTTGTTTGTTGTGCATCTTCGCCGGAGTGGTCAGGATGTTCAGCCAACTGTTCCATGCGCCGGTTTAGATCACGCAACAGCAGCTGGAGACTCTCGAGATGGTCGGTCCCCGGATGACAGGAAAAGTGTTCCTTGCGTACCAGGTGGTTGGCCAGGTCCAGTGTCGCTGCCGCGACGCTGGGGTGTTCCAGCGTGTCAAACAGACGTGGAAACAGGGTGTCGTAGGAAAGATCGCGTCCCTGGAACAAGGGTGACATGACAACACCGACGGTCGTTGAGGAGACGGGCGGATCGGTGCAAAGCACGTCGGCAATTGCGCCCAGGCAATCACGATCTCCAATGCTGGTGCAAATATGCAACAACTGGTGCCGAACATTACTGTTGGTACCAAGCAGCTGGTAAAGCGCCAGAAGCGGTTTTAGGTAACTGGGCTGCCAACCTTGCTGCTGGGAAAGAAAATGGTCAATTATTTGCAGGATTTGTCCCCAGGCGAGTTCCTGTGGTCTCGTGGTAGGCGGCAGCTGTTCCAAGAGTTGCTGAAAGAGGGGTGCCAGGGATTGTCCAGGCTCCTCTGTTATCCCGATGCGCAGGGTATTACCTGCTTGCTCGATTTGATCCGGGCTGGGTGTGGATTCACCCAGTAGGGTAACGAAATTGGACCAGGCTGCTGTCATATAGCTTGAGCCTAACGCAAAAATCAGGCTCCGGGGAGCCCCGGGAATCGCCTTCCGACCCTCAGACCCATCTTGACGTAGTTGACGGGAAACTGTTTCAATGAAGAACTTAAGACGCTTGGTAAAGTATTGCTTGAGCGAACTTTACGAAGCCGAGATGAATTGTACAGGAGCGATAGGCGACATTGACTGATCAAGGTGAGCAACCACAGCCTCAATTCAAGGATTTTGATTTATCCGCTGAGTTGATGGCAGCGTTGGAACATGCGGAATATCAAACACCGACTCCCGTCCAGGCAGGAATCATTCCGGGTGCCCTGGAAGGTGAAGACCTGATTGGCCAGGCGCAGACGGGTACGGGAAAAACAGCGGCCTTTGCCATTCCGATCCTCGAGCAACTGTATCCTGCTGACGAGATTCGTTCACCCCAGGCCCTGGTCCTGGCTCCCACGCGGGAATTGGCAGTACAGGTTAGCGGCGAGTTCGAAAAACTGTCTTACAAGCAGCAGATCAAGACGGTTACCCTCTATGGTGGTAAACCTATCCGTGGGCAGATTGAACAGTTGAAGGGCAGTGTCCAGGTCGTGGTAGGGACGCCCGGTCGTATCCTGGACCATATCCAGCGCCGGACCTTGAACCTGAGTGAAACCTGGTGCGTGGTGCTGGATGAAGCGGATCGCATGCTGGATATCGGATTTCGCCCTGACATCGAGAAGATTTTACGTCGTTGTACCTGCAAGGATCGACAAACCCTGTTGTTGAGTGCAACGGTTCCGCCTGGCATCCTGGGACTGGCCAAGCGTTTCATGTATCAACCGACCACCCTGAATTTTTCTCCCAAGGAATTGTCGGTCGATACGATTGATCAGTATTACTACTCGGTGGAACAACGCCGCAAGCTTCCCTTGCTGCTGAAAATATTGCGGCAGGAAAAGCCGCATCAATCCATCGTATTTTGTCGAACCAAGAGGCGCACCGAGCGGGTTTACCAGCAGCTGAACCAGGAAATTGGTAACGTGTCCTGTATTCACGGTGATTTGCAGCAGGGAGCACGCGATCGGGTCATGAGAAATTTTCGCGAAGGAAAGGTCCGTTGCCTGGTCGCCACCGACGTCGTGGGACGTGGCATCGATGTTTCCGGGGTGTCGCACATCTTTAATTTTGACTTGCCGCAATCCAGTGACGATTATGTTCATCGAGTTGGTCGAACGGGTCGGATGGGCCGAGAGGGAGTGGCCTATTCCTTCGTGCTTCCGGATCAGGGTTCAGAGTTAACAGGGATTGAACAACGCATTAATCGACTACTGGAACGGTTGGAAATGGAAGGATTTGAACCACGAGAACTGGCTGACGAAAACGCCGGACCTCCTCCTCCGCCACCTCCCTCCTCGTTGCTAAAACGGCCGCGTAAACGATATCGTCGTGGACTTTGAGTCCAATCAGTCTAGAATGCACCTGTCTGTTTCATGCAGTAACCAGGCGGAAAAAGGTGAACATTCCTGTGGGGTTTGAGAATCTCAACAGCAGAGGTGAACGTGGCATGCATTTACCATGGCCCGGATCACGGCTTAGTCTGTCTATCCTGTTGCTCGCTGGTGTCGTGGTAGCCGGTTGTGGTGGACAAGGATCCTCGCCCGCTCCTCAATCCAGTCCCCCGTCGCCCAATAAAAAATCTGCACCCGGCCGCAGGGTAACATCGGATGGCAGCGCACAGCGTGCGGAAAATGAATCATCCCCTGTGGTATCCCAGCCCGCATCGCCACCTCCTGTTGAGCCGGTAGAACCTGTAGCAGATGAGGTTGCGCAAGCGACTCCACCCCGGTCTGCGTTGCCAGTTCGTATACCTGGCTTGCACGAAGCGTTGCATGCCGTGGCCCTGGATGAAGAGCGTATCCAGGCACATGGGATCCGTAAGTTGTCTGGTAAGCATCTGACGTTGTACAGCGATTTGCCCCCGCGACCAGAAATCGAGGAATTGCCAGGCATCTTCGATGCTGCGATTTCCCAGTGGGCCGCCTATTTCCAGGTGCCCGTGGCCGCGACTGCCGAGTGGCATATTGTCGGGCGACTGATGAAGGATAAAACACGATTTCAGAAAGCCGGATTGTTGCCTGAGAGCCTGCCACCCTTCGGGCATGGTTTTAATTACGGTGATCACTTGTGGGTTTACGACCAGGAGACAGATTACTACCGTCGCCACCTGTTGTTGCATGAAGGAACACATGGATTCATGCAGAAATTTCTTGGTGGTTCCGGACCGGCCTGGTATCGAGAGGGGATGGCAGAATTGCTGGCCACTCATCGCTGGGCCAATGGAAAACTGCAGATGAAATATTCTCCTCGCGATCGGAAAGAAACTCCCGGATGGGGACGTATCAAGATTATCAAGGATGAAGTGGCCGCAGGCCGCGGCGTCATGCTCTCCAAGGTCTTGCGGTTTCCACCCACGGCTCACCGACAGGTGCAGCCCTATGCCTGGTGCTGGGCAGCGACCACCTTTTTCGAGAATCACCCCCGCTACCAGCAGCGATTTCATCAGCTGAAAACCGAGGCTGCTGAGGTGGGTGACCTGTTTTCCGATCGTTTCTATCAGCGATTAGAGGATGATTGGCCTGCTGTTCGAGATCAGTGGCAATGGTTTGTGCTCAACATGGAGTACGGATTCGATGTGAAACGGGAAGCCATTGATCCCAGGCCAGTGACGCCCCTGGGAGACAAGGTCGTGGAGGTTGAAATCCTGGCGGACCGTGGCTGGCAGTCCACCGGACTGGAACTGGCTGCCGGATCCCAGGTGGAAATCGTAGCGAGTGGCCGCTACCAGCTCGCAGCTGATCCAGAGCCCTGGTGGTGTGAGGCGAACGGTATCACGATCCACTATTACCGAGGCCGTCCCCTGGGAGCGCTGATGGCTGCCGTCAATGGACCCAATACCACGGGTCTCACACGATTGGCCGGCTTGCAGGTCATCGGTGCAGCGGGCAGCGTGACCACGGCCCAGGGAGGGGTCCTGTTCTTGCGTATCAATGAATCGGGTGCGAGTTTGTCAGATAACAAGGGTACCTGTAGAGTGAGCATTAAGCGGGCTGACGGTAGCTAGCGGATTCTGCTTTCCAGGAGCGACTCCGGATTGACGAAACATGTGCCAGGTCCAACAATGCAGGCCTTGCCAGGATGTCAGGGGATTGACCGCTGGCAGGCTCATTTTATGCTGGCCACGGATACGTCGCAGGGAGGGAATCAAGGATATGAATTCAATACAAACCAATGATCCTGAGGTATGGGCAGCGATCGAGGCTGAACAGCAGCGCCAGCAACAGGGTCTGGAGATGATTGCCAGCGAAAATTACACTAGCCCCGCGATCATGCAAGCGACTGGTAGCGTATTGACGAACAAGTACGCAGAGGGTTATCCGGGGCGCCGCTATTATGGTGGATGTGAACATGCGGACACCGTCGAGGAGTTAGCACGGGAGCGTGCCTGCCAGTTGTTTGGAGCGGAATTTGCCAACGTGCAACCGCATTCCGGGTCACAGGCTAACATGGCCGTCTACCTGACGGCGTTGGAGCCGGGAGACAGCGTGCTGGGATTGGATTTGGCTCATGGGGGACACCTGACGCACGGTATGCGACTGAATATCTCCGGGAAGCTTTACCAGTTCCATAACTATGGTGTTACGGCAGATACACATCGTATTGATTTTGACCAGGTTGCCCGCCTGGCCCGTGAACACCGACCCCGTTTGATCGTGGCGGGAGCCAGTGCTTATCCGCGGGAAATACCTCATCCGCGATTTGCTGAAATTGCAGAAGAAGTGGGGGCCAAGTTATTTGTCGATATGGCTCACTATGCGGGCCTGGTAGCTGCTGGACTCCATCACAACCCGGTAGAGGTTGCAGATTTTGTCACCACGACAACTCACAAGACATTACGTGGCCCGCGAGCCGGGTTGGTACTTTGCAAGGAGCAGGATGCCAAGGATGTGAACCGGAGTGTTTTCCCAGGTCTCCAGGGCGGCCCTCTCATGCATGTCGTGGCTGCCAAGGCGATTTGTTTTGGTGAGGCACTCAAGCCTGAGTTCAAGGAATATGCCCAGGCTGTGATTGATAATGCTCGCATTCTTGGTGAAGTACTGGTGGCTGGTGGTCTCGAATTGATCAGTGGCGGAACCGACAATCACTTGCTGCTGGTTAATGTGACGGGTCTTGGAATTGGTGGCAAGCTGGCGGAAGCCTGCCTGGATTGCTGCGGGATCACCGTTAATAAAAACATGATTCCCTACGACGAGCGCAAGCCCATGGATCCCTCGGGCATCCGCATTGGTACTCCAGCGCTGACCACCCGGGGTATGGGAGTTGATGAAATGAATCGCGTTGGTCAATGGATACTGGAAAGCCTCCGTAATCCAGAAGACGAAGCGGTCCAGGAACGTATTCGAGGGGAAGTTTGTGAATTAGCGGAACAGTTTCCCGTACCGATGGATACCTGTGATTCGATGGTAACAGGATAGGAAAGTATGACGACGCACAACAAGATCTTGATTGCTGATGATAACCAGGCAAACTGCGAACTGCTGGAGGCCTACCTGGCGTCCGTGGATTGCGAGGTAGCCGTGGCGGTTGATGGACAGGATGCACTGGACAAGGTTGCCGATTTTCAACCGGACTTGATCCTGCTTGATGTCATGATGCCCAAGTTGAGTGGTTTCGAGGTATGCGAGACGCTCAAGAATAATGCAGACACGCGCCGCATCATGGTTTTAATGGTGACGGCCCTCAACGAACGGGGTGATATCGAGCGCGCCGTCCAGGCAGGAACAGATGACTTCCTGTCCAAGCCTGTGAACCAGGTGGAACTGGTCAAACGCGTGGAAAACATGTTGAAACTGAAAGATGTCACAGACGAGGTCGATCGATTACGCTGCTACATTGAAGAAATGGAAGCATCTGCAGGACCACAGACGTCTGAATGAGGGCTCCGGTTCGCTGGGAAAAGCATGTTTTCTGGATTCGAATCGTGGGTACCAGGATTCCTCCGCTACCAATGAGCTTGCTCCCACCGGGAGCTGTGCGGTATTCTGAAACAGTTGATTTCCCGGGGCTTCACGAGGTTATCGGATGTTGAGTAGCTTTCGAGGTTCGAATGGGTGCACCGCCTGCCTTGGTGTTCTTTTCATGGTATCGGCGGGATTCGTTTTGCCGTTGCATGCCCAGACGGATTCACCAGCGACGAATGAGCCGGCAGCGGTCCTGCAGCGCGAGATAGATCGCCTGATCCTGGAACTGGGCGATACCCAGTATGCGAATCGCGTGCGAGCCCAGGCAAAACTAACGGAACTGGGACTGGGCGCTTTCGACGCTTTGCATCGGGCACAGGATCACGATGATATCGAGATTGCCATGCGGGCACGTTACCTGGTCCGCAGTATGCGTATCCAATGGGCTCTCCCCGATGATCCCCCCGCAGTACGAAAATTACTCTCTGGTTATGGGGAGCGAAGTAATGCGGAACGAAAAAATCGCATGGAGAACCTGTCCAAGTTGCCGGAAAACCAGGGCGTGGTCGCGCTCTGTCGACTGGTTCGTTATGAAGCGAACGAGCCGCTTTCCAAGCGAGCGGCATTGCTGATCATGCAACAAGATCCGCCGAAGGAAGCTGGGAAGATCGAATCGGTGGCCCAGACGCTACGAAAGCAAGTTGGAAAAAGTCGCCGCACGGCCGCCAACTGGATGAGGGCGTATGCTCAAACCCTGGTAGATCCCGAGTCGGCAGTGGCGACCTGGGATAAACTGACCCGAGCTGAAGAGGTCACGCTTTCTCAGTTTCCGAAAGAATCCAGCCGGGATATCACCCGCGATGTGTTGCGATGGCAAGCAGCCATGTTGAGAGAATTAAATCGTCACGATGAAGGCATTGCCGTGATTCGTCGTACCCTCGATTTACTGGAAGGTACCAAGCAACAACTGCTGGATATGATTGATTGGCTGGTCGAACGAGAAGCCTGGACCGTGATCGACGAAATCGTGGATCGGTTTCCCGTGGAGTTCAACAAGTACGCGGATTTGGTCTACCGGGTGGCGGAATCCCAGGCCAAGCAGGGTCGTCAGGAACAGGCGGAAAAAACGGCTGCCCGGGCGTTGGCCATCAATCCCGACGATAGCCGTACGCATATCGAGTCCGCGATCTGGTTGCAGCGACGCGGCTTGATCCCGTGGTGCGAAAAAGAATATCGCCAGGTGATCAAGGTTAGCCCGGCCGAGTCACGTCAGCATATTTACTCCTGTTTCCTGCTGTCCGAAATCCTGCATGACCAGGATCGCGATCTCGATGCGGCCAACGTGCTGCAGGGAGTGGTTGAGGTCATGAAGCAACCGCAGGTGATGAAAGATATCAAGGACGGATTTCAACGTGAACCGGGGGGCATCCGTTCACGCATGTACTATTTCTTTGCCCAGCATCATGCTCGCAACAACGAACAACAGAAGCACCGGGAGTTCCTGGAAAAAGGAATCCAGGAAGATCCTCGAGATGCCGATGTGTTGATTGCGATGTATCGCCTGCCGAAGGCGGATGCTGCCTGGAAAGAAAAGACGCAAGACGCAATCGCAGCAGCTGTCAAGCATTTCCAGGGTGAAGTGAAACGATATGAAACCCTGTTCCGCCAGGGTGATAGCCCGGTGCAGCTCGATGCACTGCGACGCCAGCTGGCTAGTGCTAATAACCAACTGGCCTGGCTGGCAGGCAATACCAACGGAGATCTCGATGAAGCCTTACGGTGTAGCCAGCGTTCTCTCGAACTGCGGCCAGGGAGTGCGGGATATCTCGACACGCTCGCCCATTGCTACTATGCCAAGGGTGACTATCAGAATGCCGTGAAGAATCAACTGGAAGCGGTCAGCAAGGAACCCCATTCGGCCCAGATGCAACGGCAACTGAAGCTGTTCCAGGAAAGCCTCGATAAACAGCAGTCGAAGTAAGCCATGGTGGGATGGAACGGGCTGACGCCAGCGTTCAAGGCATCTTGAAAAGCGACTGGCTTTTGACGATCGCGTAATCGTCTGGAAACGTATGAAACGCCTGGACACGCATGCTTCGATTGCGAGTTTCAACGTTGATGTAACTTAACGCACCTACCGCTAAACGACCGCTGGAATCAAAAATGTGTAGCAAGCCCTGGCGTTCAGCGTCTTGGGCCAATTCCCGATGAAAGGTCCAGAAGACCTCGGGATCCACGGTCTCCAGCTGAAAACTTGCCTCGTAGGTGACTCCACCACGACATTCCAGGCGATCACTTCGTTCCCCTTTTAACGGGTATGACAGCAAGCGGCGACGCTGGGGAAGAGGATGCTGGGCAGAAGCTGCCACCTCGGTCAGGGTGATACCATCATAACGCCAGCAGACGACGTGGCCGGCACTCGTGATTTCAATCGTCGCACCGTATTCACCACGCGTAACGTGCCGGCTTTTGTAGACACTGAAAAGCTCTGGATGCAGGGAACGCCCGTAAAGCTGGAATGACAAGTCGGCAACTTTGGGTCTGACAGAAAGCAAGACAACAGTTCCTAGCGTGCAGGTATCTGCAACCAGTGGTTTAGTTTTAATCCATACGATGTCGTTATTATAGACCGCCCAGCAAACCTGAACAAAGCCACTTTACAAAACAGTTTTTATGAAACAGAAGGTTGCCAATTCCCTCTTGACATCAGCAGATTCTC
>JAZADA010000240.1:0-2229 GCA_036124135.1 Planctomycetota bacterium
GGGGGCGTCCAGCCGTGGGAGAGCAATGGCTGCTTGCACTCTGTCGCTATGACTACAGCAAGACCAGCAAGGATCCCGAGTTGTCGACGACTGCGCCCCTGCAGGAGCGAGACTTTCATCGGCACGAGGATTACCTGCCGTTTCAGTTCGTGGGATTGGAAAATCAAAACGCAGTGCGTCCCTATGGAGTGAAGGAATTCGTGCCGGCAACAACGTCGCGGGTCGTCGGGTCGCCCGATCCTCCCCTTCCCTACCAGGTGGTACCCACGTATCCAGCCCTGAAACTGCGAGCTCCCATGTTTGCCATGGTGCAACCAGGTACGCGGCAGCTTGTTTTCCTGGACCAGGATCCCAAGAGCGGCAAGGCACGCATGATGCGTACCGGGGAAACTCCCCGTAGCGAGGACGTGGAAGTCCTGATGGAACTTGAGTCCGTGGCCTACAATTTTACGTTTCACCCTCGCTTTGCCACGAACGGTTACCTGTACGTCGGAGACAATGCAGCAGTCAAGGGTGGCCCCAAGAAGTCACGGATCGTTCGTTACACGATGAACCGGCAGCCTCCCTATCAGCTGTTGAAGGATTCCGAGAAAATTATTATTGAATGGGAGTCGAATGGTCATAACGGGGCGGCAGTGGTCTTCGGTCTCGATGGCATGATGTACATTACTTCCGGAGATGGAACCTCCGATTCTGACGATAATGTCACGGGCCAGGGATTGGATCACCTGTTGGCCAAGGTGCTTCGTATTGACGTGGATCGACCTGATCCGGGACGAGAATACAGCATCCCGGAGGATAACCCGCTGGTGGGTAAGCCAGGGCTGAGAGCTGAGACCTGGTGTGTCGGTATGCGTAATCCCTGGCGGATGACCGTCGATCCCAAGACGGGACATATCTGGGTTGGGAATAATGGACAGGACCTGTGGGAGCAGGCCTACCTGATCAAGCGTGGAGCGAATTACGGCTGGAGTGTCTACGAGGGCAGCCATCCGTTCTACCTGCAAAGGAAACTGGCTCCCTGGCCTCATACCCTCCCCACCGTTGAGCATCACCATCGGGAAGCACGTTCCCTGACGGGTGGCGTGGTTTACCATGGCAAGAAATATCCGCGTCTGCAGGGGGCGTATATTTATGGAGACTATTCCACCGGTAAGATCTGGGCGGTGCGGCATGATGGGAAGAAGATCCAGTACCACCAGGAGATTGCGGACTCGAGTCTTGCCATTTCCGGGTTTGCGATCGATCCGGATGGAGAATTACTGGTGCTCGATTACCAGGGAGGAGAAGGTGGCGGGATCTATCGATTGCAGCCCAGGCCCAGGCAAGCGGCCACCTCGGCGTTTCCACGTCGGCTCAGTGAAACCGGACTGTTTAAATCCGTTGCTGGCCACGTGGTGCAACCCTCGCTGATCCCCTACTCGGTAAATGCTCCCCTGTGGTCGGACGGTGCCATCAAGTCGCGTTTCCTGGCGTTGCCCAAGGCGGATTCCCGGATCGATTTCACCGGGTCCAAGGCCTGGGGATTGCCGGAGCAGACGGTGCTGGTTAAATCCTTTGCCCTGGAAATGGAAACGGGAAAGGCCGCATCACGCAGGTGGATCGAGACCCGGTTGATGACACGGCAAGAGGGTGAATGGGTTGGGTATTCCTATGCCTGGAATGATGAACAGACAGAAGCTCACCTGGTCGAGACAGCTGGTCGTGACCAGGCATTCGAGTTGAAAGAGGCAACTGGTGTCCGTAAGCAGGTCTGGCACTATCCGAGTCGCAGTGAATGCATGGTGTGTCACAGTCGAGCATCGAATTACGTGCTCGGAGTATCTACCCTGCAAATGAACAAGGTGCACGATTACAACGGAATCAAGGATCACCAGTTTCGTACGCTGGAGCACCTCGGCCTTTTTCAGACCAGCTGGCAGAAAGATGCTGTCTCCAGGCGCCGTCAGCAACTAGCGGCCTCCGGGCTTAAGCCTGCAGAGGTGAACACGCAGATGACTCGTGTTACCAACGTTGCGGGACAGCGCAGGGCACCTGGAAAGACAACGCTACTGTTTCATGGTCCCGCAGGTTACGGAAAGTTGGTAAATCCGTATGATGCGACGGCTTCCCTCGATGAACGCGCTCGTTCCTACCTGCATTACAACTTCGCCCAGTGCCATGTGAATGAGGGGGGAGGTAATTCGCATATTAACCTGGAATATCAACACGAACTAACTCCGCTGAAGA
>JAZADA010000241.1:0-12941 GCA_036124135.1 Planctomycetota bacterium
CTTCCTGGATCCTGTCGTGATCGGTAATTCAAGCAGTCGGCCGATCAATTACCTGGCCAGGAAAAGCCTCTTTCAATTCGGTCCGCTGGGTTGGTTGCTGGATTTCGTCAACACGATTCCCGTTGAACGGGAAGGGTTTGGTGTCGGCGGGATTCGTGAGACGTTAAGACGGCTTAAGCGAGGCGAGATGGTGTTGCTGTTCCCGGAAGGAACCCGTTGCAGCGATGGTCATATCCAGCCATTTAAACAGGGGTTTTCCGCGATCGCTCGCAGGAGTCGCGTGGCACTGGTGCCAGTCGGAGTGGATGGTGCTTACGATGCCTGGCCACGGTCGGAACGACTTCCCCAATTCCAACAGGTACGCGTGGTCGTGGGTGAACCGATCTCACCCGAATTGGTACAATCGCTTGATGATGAGCAACTCCTGGAAGAATTAAGTCGTCGCATTATTGAGTGTATCGCCCAGGCTCGACAACAACGGGATAACTAATCAATGAAAACATCTGGCGAAGCCAAATTGACATCACGGGGCTGCCAAAGGTAGATTCTCAATGCCACGGCCGGCCTGTTTCGTTACAGGTCTGGAATGTTGGTTGGATGGGTGGCCGAGTGGTCGAAGGCGGCAGTCTTGAAAACTGCTGTACCCGTAAGGGTACCCTGGGTTCGAATCCCAGCCCATCCGTTTGCTGCTGCAAGGGATAGCCAGCTAGCAGCTTTGCTGTAAGAAGTTGGGGTGAGGGGTGGAGAAAACGCTAAAAATAGCCCTAAACCGGTTGAAGATAGGTAGGCTGGTCAAGATCAAACAGTGGTTAAGATAATGCCAAACTTCGCAACAGCATGAGTCGATTCATGGTGGTAATGATGACAGACGCCGTGTCTTAATCTTTCATCGTGGTCTTTCCGATTGGTCATGCCCATGTCGGCTCAAGATGTCATGCACACTGTGCGGCAGCAGATTCGTGGTACGTTCGCACAATTGGGGGCTTCCACCGATCGTGAAATCGAAGAAACGATTTTGATCCGCGATGGATTCTATTGTGGACGGCGTTTTGAATGCGATGGCTTGCATGCCATCTGGTTCATGGAAGAGAACCAGGTCAAGTACTATGGCCGTGATGGTTCCGTCTGGCAGGTTGGTGAAGCCCGGCCTCCGGCAGTTGTTTCACGAGCTGCCTGAATTCATGCACCCTGGTTAGCCTGGTCCAGTTTCCAGACATCTGTGCTGACCAGTTCCAGGCTGTTGCCGGCAGGATCGCGGAAATAAAGCGAGTTGCCACCGTGTGGCCATTGGACCTGTTGTTCGATGGGGATACCGTTTTGTTCCAGGTGTTGCTGCCAGTGAGTTAATTTGGCGGGCTCAATGTGAAAGGCGATATGGCCTGGTCCCTGGCTGCCATGTTGTGGCACATCCGAGCTTTCTGCACTGCTGACTTCCGGCAGGAAAAGCAGCAGCATTTGTGAACCGCACTGGAAGAAGGCGTGTCGTGACATTTCCTGCTGGACACAAGGGAGGCCGAGTACCTTTTCGTAGAAAGGTATTGCTGCAGCCAGGTCATTGACATACAGGCAGGTTTCCATGATGGCCGTGAGTTGCATGATGCCTTGTATCATATCGATTCGATTCGACTGGCCCAAGATTGTTTTCGCGGTTCCCCGGGCAACGTGGTAAAGCGGGGAACCGTTGTTTCTGTGTTCCCGATGCGTTACGGTAATAGCAGAACGTGTGTAGTTGCCACGTGATATCGGGTCGCTTGTTTCTCCTGTATTAAGGTTATCTCGTGAAGAAGATTCGCTTCATAATGATTGGTGGTTTTCTCGGTGCCGGAAAAACGACGACGATTGGCCGCCTGGCAAGGACTTACCAGGACCAGGGGTTGAATGTTGGAATCGTGACCAACGATCAGGCAGAAGGTCTGGTCGATACGCACGCACTTCGTTCCCAGGGTTTTTCAGTTGGTGAGGTGGCTGGATCCTGTTTTTGCTGTAATTTCAATGAGTTAACCGAGGTGACGCGCCGGTTGTCGGAAGACCAGCAACCTGATGTCGTGTTGGCCGAACCGGTGGGTAGCTGCACGGACCTGGTGGCCACCGTGGTGCAACCGTTGTTGCAGTTGCACAGCGATCAGTTCGAGGTCGCTCCCTATGGCGTAATTCTCAAGCCCAGTCATGGTCTGCGTATTCTCAGGGCCAGCGAAAATGCCGGGTTTTCACCCCAGGCAGCCTACATCTTTGAAAAACAGTTGGAAGAAGCGGATTTCATTATTGTGAATCGCATCGATCAACTGGCGCCAGAAGAAGTGGACGAACTTGTAGGACTTATCGAGAGTCGGTGTCCTGGCGTTCCGGTGCTGCGAATGTCCGCACTGACGGGCGCAGGGTTTGATGGTTTCCTGGAGTTGCTGGATCAACAAGGTAACTTTGGCCGTCGCATTCTTGACCTGGACTACGATATCTATGCTGCCGGTGAAGCAGAACTGGGATGGCTCAATGCAACCGTACGGGTAACTGCCCAGGCCCCGATCGTACTGGATGATCTGCTGATGCGACTTATCCAACAATTGCGTGAAGTGTTGAACGAGCGTTCGGCAGAGACCGCGCACCTGAAAGTGATCGGTCTCTGGGAGGGGTATTATGGCGTGGCGAACCTGGTCAGTGGCGATACCCAGCCGCAGTTGTCACTAGCCTCGGACTGCCAGACGCAGCAGGCAGACCTGGTGATTAATGCCCGTGTCGCCTGTGATCCGGACATCTTGCAGGAACTGGTTCATGCGCAGGTCCAGGGGGTTTGCCGGGAATTATCGGCCCAGTCTGAATTCCTGCAGTGCGAGAGCTTTCGGCCGGGACGGCCGGTCCCCACGCATCGCCTGAAGGCATCTTCCTAGGTATCAGTGTTCCGGCTTACCGGGTACTCATGCACCAAGCATGGCCAGGAATTCCCGCATGAACGGTGCATTATCATGCCACGTGCGAGCGGTGACGATATTTTCGGCAATCACGACAGCCTGGTCGACGTAGGTGGCGCCGCCCTGCTCTGCATCCAACGCGCACTTGGCAACGGTGGTCACCTGTCTGCCCTCGATACAGCCGGCTGCCGTCAGGATTTCGATACCATGGCAAACGCAGGCAATCGGTTTACCGGCCTGGTGAATGGCCCGGGTGGCGTTGAGTAAATCCTCGTCGTAGCGGATGTATTCCGGGGCCCGTCCGCCCGAGATGAAAAGGCCTGCGTAATCCTCAGGATTGATGTCTCGGAAAGCGACCGTGGCTTCAATGTGATAGCCGGGACGCTCCTGGGTTATATCCCAGGGAATATTGGCATCCGGCGGGATTTCATGCAGTACGGTGTGATACAGGCGGGCATCCGGACCTGCGACGACCACCTCGTAACCGGCCTCGGCTAGGCGAAAAAAGGGATAGAAGGTATCGAGTGTTTCCGTGGCATCGCCAATGGGCATCAGGATTTTAGACATCGCGTTCTACGGCTCCGGGCAAGTGGATGCAAGTTAAAGAAAAAAAACCGCGGGTTTCTTGGGCAGAAACCCGCGGTCGAGCGATTCAAAACCATTCGGGAACAGGCCCTTAGAGGCTATATCCGTTGTGGTATTCTTTCTTGACAATATGGGCCACCTCGGGGGCGTTCTTGGCCACCAGGTTCTTGGCATCCCAGTCAATCTTCTTACCATCAGCCCAGACAGCCAGGTTGCCGAGCAGGACGGTTTCGGTAAGCGGGCCCGAGTAGTTCGGGAAATTGGAAACCGCTTCCGGTCCACCCTTGATGGCATTGGCCCATTCCGTGAAGTGTCCAGGGGATTGGACGATCTTGACCTTGTTGGCGAGCTTGCTTTGCAGCGTGTACTCTCCACCGGCCAGGATTCCCGTACGCCCGTCGCCACCGTAATCACCGGGGGATAACAGGCTACCCTTGTCACCGATAACAAGCGATCCCGTGTTGACCCAGCGAGCAAAAGATCGGGCATCCTTGAACATTTCCTTGCCATTGCTGTCTTTTACCAACTTGCGGTCGGGCAGCAAATCTCGCGGCGGCTTCTTGCCACCATCGTACCAGACCATCTTGACCGCGGGACGATTGCCACGTGCCGGGAAGTGGAAGTTGATAACGGAGTAACTGGGGTAGGTTTCCTGGTTATGCCCGGAAGTTTCCGCTTGCACGGAAATGGGGTCACGTAGATCCAGTGCCATGAAAGGCATGTTCAGCGTATGGCAGGCCATGTCGCCCAGTGCACCGGTACCGAAATCCCACCAACCTCGCCACTTGAACGGGTGGTAGGCCGGGTGGTAAGGACGTGCCTTCGCGGGACCGAGGAATTCTTTCCAGTGAATGTGATTGGGAGTGGCCGGCTCATCTTTCGGGCGACCTGCACCCTGGGGCCATACGGGACGATTGGTCCAGACATGAACCTCCTTGACCGTACCAATGGCACCGTCCTGGATCAGGGCAGCGGATTCCCGCAGGGCACGATTCGCCGTTCCCTGGTTACCCATCTGGGTTTTCACACCCTGCTTCTTTGCCAGTTCACCCAGGGTACGAGCTTCGTGAATCGAGTGGCTCATGGGCTTTTGCGTGAAGCAATGCTTGCCTGCCTTCAGAGCCAGGGCACTGGCTGGTCCGTGACTGTGATCGGGCGTACTGACGGTTACCGCATCAATGCTGCTGCCCATCTCCTCGATCATCTTGCGGTAGTCAAAGAACTTCTTGGCCTTGGGCCACTTGCTGGCCGCCTTGTTAAGGTTGTTTTCGTCGATATCACAGATCGCAACCATGTTGCCATGCTTGGCAGCATCGTTCGAGTCACTGGTGCCTTTGCCGCCAACACCAACACTGGCAAAGTTGATGGTCTCCAGTGCGGATTTACTTTCGGCCGGTGTAACACCACCAGCAACCCAGAATCCAACACCGCCAGCCGCACTCGCTTTCATGAAATTACGACGACTTGTACTACGCGACATAGGTTCGCTCCTTGGTAAACATAACAGGCGTAATGAGTTGTTTGATTGAGTTGGTCAGGCCAACTTCCCTAGAAGGTAGCGGAGATTCCTCCGGAATTCAAATCATCAGTGGTGATTCGAGTAGATTTTTTTACGATATTTGTTGAGGTAGCCAAGCTTTTCGGACAGTCCTGGCAATTGCCCAAGAGACGACGCGAGAGGGCTTACTCGAAAGATTCCGGGGAGGTGCTTTCCTGCCAGGAACTCTCAATTTCAGCGAATGTGGGTAACGAGGGCTGGGCACCCTCGCGACTTACCGAAAGAGACGCCGCAACATTTGCCCAACGCGCGGCCCAGGCCAGTGACTTGCCGGTTGCCAGGGCCGCCACCAGGGCTCCATTAAAACAGTCGCCGGCAGCCGTGGTATCGACGGTAGTGACCGGCTGGGCCGGGATATGGATCGCTTCATTGTCCTGGCGCAGGACCAGCCCCTGCTTGCCGAGAGTTACGATGATCTGGCGGCAGCCTCGTTGCTGAAGTTGTTCGGCTGCCCACATCGCCGAAGGAATATCGTCGACCACGGATCCCGTGAGCAGTGAAGCCTCGTGGGCATTGGGGGTCAATACGTCAACATGCTGAAAGGCATCCTGGTGCGCCAGTGCTGCAGTTACCGGAGCTGGGTTTAGAATGGTTGTCATCTGGGATGTCCGGGCCTGTTGCAATGCGACAGCGACTGTTTCCCAGGGGATTTCCAGGCTCGCCAGCAAGTAATTTCCAGCGGACCAGATGCTGCACGTCTGCTGTGGCAGTTGGTCCGGCTGCAATTGTCCGTTGGCACCAGCGGCAACACTGATGCAGTTTTCACCCTGTTCGTCGACCATGATCAGGGCGACTCCCGTGGCATGCCCCTCTATTTCCACGATTCCCGTCGTCACGAGTTTCTCGGCAGACAGGTCAGCCTGTGCCTGGTTGCCAAACGAATCCTGGCCGACGGCCGCGGACAGCCAGACCGGCAGGGGACTTGCTCGGCGACAGGCAACAGCCTGGTTCGCTCCTTTGCCACCAGCAACACGATAGAAGGTTCCCCCCAGGACCGTTTCCCCGGGCTGTGGAATGTGTTGGCCACGGATCACGAGATCCTGGTTAATCGAGCCCAGCACGAGAATTTCAATGGCTGACATGGTGGATGTCCGGCAACCGGGTCAGGGATGAGGAGTCCAGCCGTAGGTGGTTAACAGGGCTCCCTTCACCATTTCGGTGATTTGTGTCAGCCGAAATGGTTTTGCCAGTACGGAGAACACTCGGGCCTGAAGCGCTTCCCGAGCGAGGTCTTCATCCAGTCGTGCCGAGAAGAGGATGCAGGGAATGGGATGTTCCAGTTGCTGGATCTTTCGCACCGCTTCCAGGCCATTCATATGTGGCATGTGCATGTCGAGTAGCAGCAGGTGAATCTGATCTTCCTGCACGATCTCTACCGCTTCCTGGCCATTGGAGGCCAACCGTGTCTGGAAGCCGCGCTCTTCAAAGAGCACCTGCAGCGATGTACGCATGGCAGCATCGTCATCGGTGATCAGTAAGCGGGGAGTTTCCAGTTTCACCAGCTTGTTCTCGCGTCAGGAAGTTCACTGCGGTTTGGCCGTGTGACAGCCAGCAGCCAAACACTCCATAGTTCTAGCAAGTGGCGAAAAAATGGCAAAGTTCAATTGTCGAAAACTGGGCCAGGCAGGACATGAGAGGTCCGGGGAGAGATGCCTGTCGGGCAGCTGCTGGGCTAACTCGATTGCGAGGCGTCGGCCTGTAGCGGGTCAATTGCGGATGCGGTTTCCTCTTCCCCGGGGGAAGTTGACGAGGCCGTACGTGCATCCGTACCGGGAACGACCATGGGCCCCGTGGTGTGATTGTCGATCAGGGTTTTGAGTTCCTCTGCATTGATCGACTCGATTTCAATCAACCGTTGGGCAATGGCTTCCAGGGCTGGGCGACGGACTTCCAGGATATTGTGAACGTGTTTCATCGCATCATGCACGATTTGTTTTACTTCCTCGTCGATTTCCCGTGCTGTCTGTTCGCTGTGAGTTCGCGAGTAATTCTCACCACCCGCATTGGCCAGGTGAGCACTGCTCTGATGAACACGGTAGTTGACCCGCCCCAGGCGACTCATGCCAAAGTCCATGACCATCCGGCGAGCGATTTCCGTGGCCCGCTCCAGGTCATTCTGTGCCCCGGTCGAGACATCCGGGAAGATGATTTCCTCGGTGATGGTACCGGCCAGCAGGATCTGGATCTGGCTTTCAAGTTCGCTCTGTGTCATGAGGTATCGATCCGCCTCGGGCCGTTGCATCATGTAGCCCAGGGCTGCCACGCCACGAGGAATGATCGAGACCTTGTGGACCGGGTCTGTGTTCGGCAGGCTTAATGCGACCAGGGCGTGTCCACTCTCGTGGTAGGCAATTCGTTGTTTTTCATCCGGGCTCATCACGCGACGTTTTTTCTCCAGGCCCGCGGTAACCCGTTCGACGCCCTCATCGAAGTCGCTCATCTCAACGGTTGATTTTTCCTGCCTCGCAGCCAGCAGGGCCGCCTCGTTGACCAGGTTGGCCAGGTCAGCGCCCACGAAGCCTGGCGTGATCGCGGCCACGTCCTGGAGTGCCACGTCAGGATCCAGCTTGACATCCTTGACATGGACCTTGAGGATCTGCTGCCGACCCGTGATGTCGGGGCGGTCGACCAGTACCTGTCGGTCAAATCGTCCTGGTCTCAATAACGCCTGGTCCAGGATCTCGGGACGGTTGGTAGCCCCCACGACAATGACACCACTGTTGGAATTGAAGCCATCCATTTCGACCAGCAGTGCGTTGAGAGTCTGCTCCCGTTCGTCATGGCCGCCAACCAAATTATTGCCACGCGTTTTTCCCAGCGCGTCCAGTTCATCGATAAAGATGATGCAGGAAGATTTGGTCTTGGCCTGCTGGAACATATCGCGGACCCGGGCCGCCCCCACACCGACGAACATTTCCACGAAATCACTGCCGGAAAGACTGAAAAAAGGAACTTCGGCTTCGCCTGCAATTGCCTTGGCCAGGAGGGTCTTGCCCGTCCCAGGGGGGCCCACCAGCAACATTCCCTTGGGGATTCGTCCCCCCAGTCGCTGGTATTTTTCCGGGGAACGCAGGAAGTCGACAATCTCACGCACCTCCTCCACGGCCTCGTCAATCCCTGCCACGTCGTCGAAGGTGATGCCGAGGTCTTCCAGGGCAAACAGCTTGCCTCGGCTGCGACCAAATTGCATGGGTGAGCCCGCACCACCCATGCGCCGCATGATAAACACGAAGAATAGCACGAGGAGTCCGGTCATCATGAGCATGGGGCCATAATTGGCCAGGAAGCTCGCCTCGCGGGCTTCCCAGTCTCGGTGACCATGCTTGCTCAATAGTTTTTCAAGGTTGTCGCGGGCAATTTCGCTCGTCGCAATAACGGCTCGAACCTTTCCTTCCCGGGCTTGCTCGTCCGGGTAATGAATCTTGTTAGGTTGATCCGATGAGCGTTCACCCACCTGGACATCCACGGTACCGGAAACCAGTCCGTCACCAATTTGGATCGCCCGCAGGTTGCTGTAACGAAAAACCTGCCGCTTGTTGCGACCTTGCGACGGTACCAGGACGCTGTGGCGACGGTTCAATACCTCGCCCGTCTGGTGGTCTCGAGCACCACTTTCGATGAGTTCTACGAGCTGGGGATACTTGATCTTTGCGAGGTTAGCATTGCCCACCCAGTAACAGACCATCAGCGCGCCAAAGCCAGCTGCCGTCAGGTACCAGAAGAGACCTGGTGCCGAGCGACCTGACTTGCCGTCACCGGGTGATTTGCTGCCGTTTTGATCAGGATTCATATGGTTTTACTCTTTGGACAGGTAGTCAATGAACGAAATCATTGGCCATGGTTACTATTGTACCGACTGGAGAGAATCTCGTCTTTGGCCCCCTCGTTAAACTGGGCAATCCACGGACACGTTTCGCTCGTCTCCCTTGTTTACTACTGGAGGGCTCTCTAAACTGGGAAATCTGGCTTTTGCCAGCCATTTCGAGCCTCTCACCCAAAGCTTGGGACTCTCCTTTAACACGGTTTTTTCATGACGACCCATGTACGCAATGTTGCCATCCTCGGTTCGACCGGGAGCGTAGGGCGCAGCACCCTCGAGGTGATTGCTCAGTCGCAAGGGCGGTTGCGAGCGTTTGGATTGACTGGTCACAAGCGCCTCAGCGCCTTGGAAGAGCAGGCGGTTCACGCCGAGCCATCATGGGTGGTCGCCACGGATGATCGCCTGGCGGAAGATTATGCCTGGAGTAAATTACCGAACCAGACGCAATTACGGACAGGCAGCGAGGGGATAGAAACGCTGGTGGCGCACCCGGAAGTGGATGTCGTGGTTGCTGCCATCGTGGGTAGCGCCGGCCTCAGGGGTACCTGGGCAGCTCTCCAGGCTGGCAAGACGGTGGCCCTGGCGAACAAGGAAGCCCTGGTGATGGCGGGGCCGCTGGTCATGCAGTTGGCACGAGAGCAGCAGGCTGCGATCCTGCCGGTTGATAGTGAACATAGCGCCGTTTTCCAACTCCTGGAAAAATCAGGGCGAAAGGGACTCGAGCGTATCATCCTGACAGCCAGCGGTGGAGCCTTTCGCGATTATACCCCCGAACAGTTACAGCAGGTTTCCGTGGAAGATGCCCTGACCCATCCGACGTGGGACATGGGGCCCAAGATTACTGTCGATTCCGCGACCATGATGAACAAGGCGTTGGAGATTATCGAAGCACGCTGGCTCTTTGACGTGCCGGTTGAGCAGATCGAGGTCGTCATTCATCGGCAGTCCATCGTCCATTCACTGGTCGAGTTCACCGACGGCTCCACGATGGCACAGATGAGTCCGCCGGATATGAAATTGCCCATCCAGTATGCTCTGTCCTATCCGGATCGCTGGCCCGCGGCCACGGAAAAGATGGATTTTTCACGTGCCTTTCAATTGGATTTCCAGCCTCCGGATCCTGAGCGGTTCCCCGCCCTGGAATTGGGGCGCGAGGTAGCCCGGCAGGGTGGCACCGGCGGGGCCGTGTTAAATGCAGCCAATGAAGCTGCGGTTGCCGAGTTTCTGGCTGGCAGACTAGAATTCATTAATATCGTCCCGGCATGTCGCGCGGTGTTGGAGCATCACGAGTTTGATGCCAGTCCAACCTTGGAACAACTTGAGGCTATTGATGCCTGGGCTCGGAAGGAGATAACGCGGTGGAATTCTGTTTGATTGCGGATAGTTCAGCGGGAGGTGTGCTGACACTTTGCTGGACGATTCTGAAAGTGGCTGGTGGGTTAGGCTTTGTTATCTTTGTCCACGAATTGGGCCATTTCCTGGTCGCCAAGGCCTGCGGCGTGAAATGCGAAAAATTTTACGTGGGTTTCGATGTTCCCATCCGGATCGGACCGCTCAAGCTGCCCGCCGCCATCTACAAGTTTCAACGTGGTGAGACAGAATACGGTATCGGGATCATTCCCCTTGGCGGTTATGTGAAAATGCTTGGCCAGGATGATAATCCGGCTAACTATCAAAAAGAAGCAGATCGTATCCGGGTCGCTTCTGACACGGACGTTGATGCTGCTGAAACAACAGAACCGCCTGCTGAATCCAGTGAAGGATCGTCTACGGAGGTGGCTGCTACCGAGGAGAACGCGGGACCCCTGGAATTGGATCCGCGCAGTTACCCGGCCAAGAAGGTTTGGCAGCGGATGGCTATCATTTCTGCTGGCGTGATCATGAATCTCATTTTTGCAGTGATCTTTGCAGCGGTTGCCTATCGTATTGGAGTCAAGTACACGCCTTGCGTGGTCGGTGGTGTTTCCACCGGTAGTCCCGCCTGGGAAAATGGCTGGGAGGCAGGTGATCAAATTATCGGGATCGGTGACCAGGCCAAGAACGATCACTTGAGGTTCCAATGGGATCTGGCCGAGAAAGTTTTCATGAGTGCCGGTGGCAAAACGGTGAGTCCCTTGAAGCTCACCCTGCGACTTAAAAATGGGCAGGAACGAACCGATGAAATGACTGCCTCGACGGAACTAAAGGAACAGTTTGGCAGGGTTTCGATTGGTGTGCGGCCCACCGCATCCACCGTCCTTTCAGCCAGCCTGCCTGTCTGGAAACACCGTGTCGCTGGCCAGACCGACAAGCCTCTCAAGGGAGGGGATCGGATCATTGCTGTCGACGGAGAATCGTTGGAACAGGATCCCCAGACCTATGCTTACTGGGTGCACGATCTCACCAGGAAACTAGCGGGCAAAATTGATCAGACCGTGGTCCTGGCCGTGGAGCGACCGGTCGGTGTGGGCTCCCAGGAAAAAACACGCCTTGATATCAGCTTGCCACCGGCTCGCATGATGCAGGTTGGACTGGTCATGGAAATGGGACCGATCACGGCAATCCGCAAGGGATCTCTAGCAGCCCAGTGGAAGCTCAAGCCCGGAGACTTGTTGGTTGAAGTTAACGGTCAGGCTGTCGATGATCCGCTTACCTTGCCGCAGCAATTGCTTGCTTTCAAGGGACAAAAAGTAGAGTTTAAATTTCAGCGCAAGTCAGCTTCTGAGCCAATGACTTTCGCAGTTGATTCCCTGGGCTTGGAAGATTTTCACCCCTACATGGCGCCGGGGGCCAAGATGGGCCTGGAATCGATTGGAATCGCCTATGAGATCCCGTCTACCGTGCATCACGTGCTGCCAGGTAGCCCGGCTGCGAAGGCCGGTATGAAGGCGGGCGATGAAGTGCTGCAGGTTCAGTTCAAGTATGTGCCTGAAACAAAATCAGGCGATGACTCACAGGCTGGCAATGAGAATTTCCAGGGGCAACTGGGCTACGCGGCACCACTGGACCTGGAAGCTACTCCGATCAGTTGGTTGGATGTGCATCATTCGCTGCAAACAGCCCTGCCCGCCACGGAGCTCACGGTCAGTTATCGGCGTGCTAAGAATCTCGAAACGGCAACGCTGGTTGCGACGGAATCGGATAAGTGGTTTTTCCCGATTCGTGGATTGGTTTTTGTCGCAACAGAACGAACCTGCCAGAGCGAAAGCATGGTCGCTGCCTTCGGGCTGGGATTCCGGGAAACCAAGGAAAAGCTGGCTGGTGTCGGCAAGGTCCTGAAAATGCTTTTCACCCGTGAGATTCCGGTAAAGAGCCTCGGAGGCCCCGTGATTATTGCCAAGATTGCTGGAGGGGAAGCGGCCCAGGGATTGCCCCGACTGTTGATCTTTCTAACCTTCCTCAGCGCAAACCTGGCGGTCCTGAACTTCCTGCCTATCCCAGCGCTCGATGGTGGTCACATGGTTTTCCTCCTGGTGGAAGGCGTAACGGGTAAGCCTGTTAATGAGCAGGTTCAAGGGGTGTTAACGCTGGTCGGAGTGGCTTGTCTCTTGTCGCTGATGATCTTTGTCCTGGGCAATGATATCTTTCGCGTCTTGTTCTAGAGGGCGTGGGTGAGTCGCAAGTTGACTGCTAGCAATTGCGAGAGCAACGGGGGGTAGGTGGTGGCCCTCCTTCCGATGGCCTGCTGGTGAATCGATATTGGTGGTCTGCTGGTCCATGGATTAGGATGGCCTCTTTAGCGGGTTTCGCTAGTGCACTCGCCGTGCTGTCGGAGCTCCTCGGGGAGGCTTGGAGGAAAGGAATCCATCCAGATGAAGGTGTCGCTTTACACCCTGGCGCGTTTAGTGAATGGTGAAGTCAGTGGTGCCGGAGATACGGATATCCATGCAGCAGCCACGATTCGAGATGTTCAGGAAGGTGAAATCACCTTCGCCCAGGATGACCGATTATTACAGCAAGTGAGTCAGTCAGCAGCTGCCGCGGTTGTCATCGGTATGGGGATGGAAACTCCGTCGATACCGGCAATTCGGGTCGTAGATGTCACGGCAGCTTTTGCCCAGATCGTTGAGCACTTTGTGCCCGTGCGAGAAGTGAC
>JAZADA010000242.1:0-7961 GCA_036124135.1 Planctomycetota bacterium
TGATGACTGCACGCCAGTTAAATGGCAAGGAACTTTCCTACAACAACCTGCTCGATCTCGATAGTGCACTCCAGATTGCTCGTTCTTATGAAGACCCGGCCGTGGCTGTTATTAAACATAATAATCCCTGTGGAGCAGCGGTTGCCGGCTCGATCAGTGATGCGGCAGCCAAGGCCATGGCAGGGGATCCGTTGAGCGCCTTCGGATCGGTCCTGGGATTGAATCGATCCGTGGATGAAGCGACGGCGGAAATGCTGGCAGAACCAGGTTTGTTCATTGAGGCAATCGTCGCCCCGGGATTTTCCACAGCGGCTCTTGAAATCCTGACGAGCAAGCCGAAATGGAAAAAGAACGTCAGGTTGATGGACGTTGGCGACCTGGTCGCTCCCGCAAATGAACTTCAATTAAGATACCTGGCCGGACAGGGTATTCTCGTCCAAAGTCCCGATAATGCTCCGGATGAACCTGATCAGTGGGAAGTGGTTACCGATGCCAAGCCCGATGAAGCAATGCTTGCCGAACTGCAGTTCGCCTGGCAAATCGTTCGACACGTTAAGTCCAATGCGATTGCGATTTGCCGAGACCGGTCACTGGTAGGAGCCGGTGCAGGCCAGATGAGCCGTGTTGATTCCGTGGAAATTGCTATCCGCAAGGCAGCCGATCGAGTTGCCGGTTCAGTGCTTTCGTCAGATGCTTTCTTCCCTTTTCCGGATTCTATTGTCCAGGCTGCTGATGCCGGGGTGGTGGCCATTATCCAGCCCGGGGGATCACGCCGGGACGACGAGGTGATTGCAGCTTGTAACGAACGGCAGCTGCCCATGGTGTTTACCGGACGTCGTCACTTTAAACATTAAGGTGCTCAGGCATGGCTGGAAGCATACTAGACCAAATTGTTGAGACGAAACGGCAAGAGATTGAAACGGCGAAAACAGCACGGCCGGTTCAGTCCCTGGTTGACCAGTTGGAATCGGCACCACCGGTGCGAAACTTTCTCGGTGCCCTGTCGGCTCATGGTCCGATTAAACTGATTGCTGAAGTGAAAAAGGCCAGTCCGTCGAAAGGTCTGATCCGGGAAGACTTTGATCCCCTGCAGATTGCTCAATGCTACCAGCAGCATGGAGCCACCTGCCTGAGTGTCCTGACCGATGAACATTATTTCCAGGGAAGCCTGCAGTACCTCAGCGAAATTCGTCAGTCGGTGAACCTGCCGGTCTTGCGGAAAGACTTCGTGCTCGATTGCTACCAGGTGGTTGAAGCACGCGTGGCTGGAGCCGACGCAGTCTTGTTGATTGCAGAATGCCTCGACGACGATCAGTTGCAGGTATTACACGACCAGGTCGTCGATCTGGGCATGACTCCGCTGGTGGAGTTTTACGAACAACAAAATCTGCAGCGTGTTATTGATATTGGTGCGCAACTGATTGGGGTAAACAACCGTAACCTGCAGACTTTTGAGACAGACTTGAATCACGTGATCCAACTGCGATCACAGATTCCCCAGGATCGTTTGCTGGTCGGCGAGAGTGGGATTCATGGTCATGAAGATGCCCAACGACTGGCAAATGCCGGAATCGATGCCATGCTGGTTGGAGAACATCTGATGGCCGCCGAAGACATCGGGGCAGCGGTCAAGCAATTGCTCGGTGGCAGCCCCCGTGGTGATTAGGGTTGCTAGCATTGTTGGAACCGTTCAAAAAGCCTGTTTCTTGGTGCTTTTAGTGGATAAATCGACGTGGTGTTAGTAGCCAGTTTTCTGCTATACTCCGCCCCCCGCAAAGTGCGGTTAGGGGTCTACTTATTTCTTGCCGAGTTCAGGATAGTTCGATCGATGTGTGGATCATGGCACCGATCGGGGGGATGGCATGGCCAGGAGGGTTGGTTGGGTAAAACAACCGGCTTGCTGGCGATATCGTTGATACTGACCGGTCTGACCGGATGCGGTACGTTGAAGTCTCAAACGGCAACTCAACAGTTACTGTTGTCTGATGCCGTGGACCGATCGATTGCAAGTATTGATTTTAGCCCGTTGAGCGGCAAGACGATTTACCTCGACATTGCTTACATCCAGGCGATCAAGGGCATGGGTTTTGTTAACGCTAATTACATTGTCAGTTCATTGCGTCAGCAGCTGTTTGCTGCCGATTGCTTGATCCAGGAAGATCGCACGAAGGCCGAGTACATTGTTGAGGTTCGGGTAGGTACCCTGGGCAATGACAGTCATGATATTACTTACGGGATTCCAGCCAGTAACACGTTGGCCAAGGTGTCGTCGGTAGTGAGCAATTCCTTGCCGATTCCAACCTTGCCGGAAGTGTCACTGGCTCGTCGTTCGGACCAGACAGGAGCGGCAAAGATTTTTGCCTTTGCCTACGATCGGCTGACGCGTGAACCTATCTGGCAATCGGGTCTTGCCCAGGCACGAAGTACCTCGCGTGATACCTGGTTGCTGGGAGCAGGGCCGTTCCAGCGTGGTACGATCCACGAGGGAATGCGATTTGCCGGTAGTCAGTTGGCTGTTCCGCGACTGGGCGTTTGGCGTAGTCCGGAAAAATCAGGTGGCATGAGTAGTTACAGTCAAACCAGGAATTTCCTGTTGCCGAAAACAGACGATTCCCTGCACGGAGGAATGGGGTCCTTGCAGCCGGCGTCCTTTGAAGAGCCGCCCTTGTTACAGCCATCTCCGCAGAATGGTTTGCCGGCAGCTACCGAGGGCAATGCGGAATCCAAGCCGGTCGCAGAGAAACCAGCGGAAAAATAAATATGCCGTCAAGACATGCCGACGAGGAAGCCTCGCTGATCATCATGGGTACATGACAGGCATGTACCGTTAAGGGGACCTTGATATGACCATGACCAGCATTCCAGCCGCCCGTTCACCGCGGATCCTGATTTGCCGATTGAGTGCGATTGGGGATTGTGTGCTCACGATGCCCGTGGCCGTGGCTTTACGCAAGTGCTATCCCCAGGCCTGGATTAGCTGGGTTACCCAGTCAGCAGGTGCTTCGTTACTGAAAGATCACGCGGCGATTGATGAGGTGATCACGGTTCCCAAGGGATGGATCAAGTCTCCACGGGCGGTCTGGCGTTTGCGACGTCAATTGAAAGCAGCTCGTTACGACTGGGCAGTCGATCCCCAGAGTTTGACCAAGAGCTCGCTGGCAGCCAGGATTTCAGGTGCATCGAGACGCGTCGGTTTTGCTGCAGACCAGGGAAGGGAACTGGCACCGTGGTTCAACAACGAATTAGTGAATCGTACTGCAGATCACGTTGCTGAGGCTTTTCTACAGCTACTCCAACCGTTGGGAATCGAGAACCCAGAAGTTGATTTCCAGATGCCGGTGAATCCTGCTGCGGACCAGGCGATTCAAAGTTATTGTGAGACGCAGATGGGAACAGGTCGGTTTGCCATGTTGAATCCCGGTGCGGGTTGGGATTCCCGGTTGTGGCCCCTGGAACGCTATGCCCAGGTCGCTTCCTTCCTGGGAGGTTCCGAGGGAGTTCCTTCGTTGGTGGCCTGGGCCGGTGAACGTGAGAGAAACTGGGCTCAACAGATTGTTGCAGAGTCGAAAGGCCATGCGACCCTGGCGCCCGATACCTCCTTGCCGGAACTGGTGGCCCTGACGCGTCGAGCATCGCTTTTTGTCTCCTCGGATACGGGGCCGATGCATATCGCAGCTGCCGTGGATGTGCCTTGCGTTAGCTTGCACGGTACGACCCGGGCGGAGCATTCAGGTCCTTATGGTAAACAGCATGTTCGATTACAGGCGTACTACCAGGGAGGTACCAGTCGGTATCGTCGTGGGGCATCCAACGAGGCCATGCGGGCGATTCCCGTGGAATGGGTTTGTCAGTCTGTCCGAGAAGTACTGGGTCGGTCCAGCCAGTCCATGAACCCGGCGGACGCTGCCTAAGATAATCGGCAAGTCCGATTGACGTGTCGCATGTGATATCTAACGATGGAATCATGGAATTTCATCATCCCCGGTCCGGTTATCGTGAGTGAGTTATTGCATGTTCGATGCGAGTCACTACCAGCTGTTGGATTTTGGACAGGGGCGCAAGCTGGAACGGTTTGGACCGCTTGTCCTGGACCGTGTTTGCCCGGTGGCTGAAGGGGAGCCGATTTCTACTCCGGATGCCTGGAAGCAAAGTCATTTTTGTTACCGTCGTCGTCAGGGTGGCCAGGGAAATTGGGTTGCTAATTGCCCGTTGCCGGCGAAAGGTATCGCCCTGGGGGAGGACGGTTTGCCGAGTCCCTGGCGAATACACCACGGTCCGTTACAGCTGGAGATTCGCCTGACACCTTCCGGGCAGGTTGGGGTGTTTCCGGAACAGGCACCCAACTGGGATTGGCTGACGAGGCAACTGGGACGCATGAAGTCACCTGCCAAGGTGCTGAACCTCTTTGCTTACACGGGAGGTAGCACGTTAGCTGCCGCCGCCGCCGGTGCAGAGGTGGTTCACGTCGATGGAGCCAGGAACGTGGTAGACTGGGCGCGACGCAATGCTCGCCATGCGGGCCTTCAGGATGCTCCGGTGCGGTGGATCTGTGAAGATTGCCTGACCTTTGTCCAGCGTGAGTTGCGGAGAGGAAACGGGTATGATGCGGTTATTATGGATCCACCGTCCTATGGGCATGGACCGGATGGTCAGAGTTGGAAGATTGAGCAGCACCTGGGACCTTTGCTGGAGGCTTGTGCAGGCCTGACAGAGGGGCGCAGGCAGTTGATGTTACTCAGTTGTCATTCACCTGCATTTGGCCCCGCCGAGCTTCATGCCCTGTTGGCTGATCATGTCTGGGGGAGCTGTCAGCAGGGCGGAGATGCTTGCCCGCTGACCCTTGGGTCGGCTGATGGACGAATGTTGCCGAGCGGGGTTGTGGCCCGTTGGCCAGGATAGTGAACGGATATTGCCAAATGGATTCAACAATTACCAGCTTGCAGAACCCTCGCATCCGACAGGCATTACGATTGCGCACTCGGCGAGGCAGACAGCAGCAGGAAAAAATGATCATTGATGGCGGCCGGGAAATTCTTCGTGCTGGTGACGCGGGTTGTGAAATCACGGAAGTATTTTTCTGTGCGGCGTGGTGTGAAAAAAACGAATCCCAGTCTCCCTGGACTCAAGTGGTGGAACGAGAGTTTCCCTTGATCCCGGTGACAGAATCAATCATGGAACGACTTGCCTACGGTGGTCGGACCGATGGCCTGGTGGCCGTTGCTGATCTTCCTGCGATACCACCCCTGTCATCATGGGAGCCGTCTGAGCACGCCCTGGTTGCGGTACTGGAGGCCGTGGAAAAACCTGGAAATGTTGGAGCCCTGGTGCGTACGGCAGATGCCTCGGGAGTATCTGCTGTGATCCTGGCGGATGCGGCCAGCGACCCGTTCAGTCCGAATGCTATTCGGGCAAGTGTTGGCACGGTATTTTCCTTGCCAATCTTCCGGGAAACGACGGAGACAACCCTGGCCTGGTTACAGCAGCTTGATTTCCAGATGTGTGCCTGTCGCGTTGATGGAAAAACTGATTATCGGGATGTGGACTGGGCCAGGAGATCAGCGTTGATCCTGGGAAGTGAGGCACACGGACTCACGCAACGGTGGGATACAGAAGATGTCCAATCTGTGGTGCTGCCCATGCTGGGCATTGCGGACAGCTTGAATGTATCCACGACCGGAGCCATTCTTTTTTATGAGGCGTTGCGGCAGCGCCGGGGCTAAGCGGCCCGGTTCAGGATGGTTTTTAGAGGGCGTAGGCAGCAGCTTTCAAGGTGTTGTCCAGCAGCATGGTGACGGTTAACGGACCGACACCACCGGGGACGGGTGTCAGGTAGCCAGCAACTTCCTGTGCAGCGGCGAAATCAACATCTCCAACCAATCCATCGGAAGTACGATTGATACCCACGTCAACGACGGCGGCACCAGGTTTGATCATGTCGGCTGTGATGAATCGAGGTTTGCCAATAGCTGCCACCAGGATGTCAGCAGTGCGAGTGATTTCTGCGAGGTTTTCCGTGCGACTATGACAGACCGTCACGGTGGCATTAGCTGCCTGAGGGCCGCGTGTCGAATCACGTGCGACCAGTAGAGCTGCGAGTGGTTTCCCGACAATTTCACTGCGTCCGACAATGACGACATGCTTGCCGGCAATGGGTACTTCGTAACGGTCCAGCAGTTGCTGGACTCCATGTGGGGTACAGGGAAGAAACCGGGGACGATCCTGTGAGATCCGGCCGACGTTTTCCGGGTGAAAAGCATCGACATCCTTGAATGGGTGGATTGCGTCAAGAATTCGCGTACCCGAGATCTCTGCGGGTAAGGGTAGTTGCACCAGGATGCCATGAACCTCGGAGCTCTTGTTCAACTTACCAACCAGTTCGAGTACATCATCCTCGGTAACATCAGCTGGTAGACGGTGCAACTGGCTGCCAATGCCTACCCGTTCACAGGCGCGTTGCTTGTTGCGGACGTAGACGTCGCTGGCCGGATCTTCACCGACCAGGACAGCTGCCAGGCAGGGTGTAAAACTGTTGTTTTCGATGAAATCAATTACCTGGTCGCGAATCTCGTCCTGGATCACGGTCGCGAGCGATTTTCCGTCGAGGATTTGTGCAGCCACGAAAACGATTCCTTTCCTCGCTATGAGAGCATGCCGATTATTGGCAGGAAACCTGGAAAGTCGGCATTGTAGCCTAACCCGATAAGACCGGGGAGCCATGCAATGGTTTTACGTTTCGTTCCATTTTCGGCGTGGCTGCCGTAGTGGTCAAGGCTGGTCAGCAGTATACTAGCCCACTAGCTGGAGACAGGTGGTCTTCCCCTGGGACCAGGTAGATTCGGTTGGAAAAACGTTTACACGTAAGCGAGTGATCGATATGGCAGACAAGGTAAAAGTAAGCGCGGTGGAAGGATTTAAATCCGACAGTGATTACTTGTTGGGTGAGATAGGTACTGAGCTGGGGGATGGTGAGGATTTCTTCGGCAAGGGCAGCGTGCAACTCTTGAAGCATCATGGGACGTACCAGCAGGATGACCGTGATTTCCGGCAGGCCAAGCAGGAAGGGAAATCGGCCAAGAAATTTGCTTTCATGGTTCGCAGCAAGATCCCTGCGGGCATCGTGACCAGCGATCAGTTACTGGCGGAGCTGGATCTCTGTGACGAGGTCGGTAATACCACGCTGCGTATCACGTCACGACAGGCTCTGCAATTGCATGGTGTTGTGAAATCTGATTTGCTTCGCACGATTGCACGTATTAACGAAACGCAACTCACCACGCTCGGAGCGTGTGGAGATGTTTGCCGCAACGTGATGTGCTGTCCAGCGCCTTACCAAACACCTGTGCGCCTGCAGATGCAGGCCCTGGCCCAGGAACTGGCCAGCCATTTTGCACCCCGTACCACCGTCTACCATGACCTTTGGTTGACCGACGTTGCCAGCGGAGAAAAACGCCAGCTAGTAGGCCCTGCGGGCGCAGCCGAGACGGCCAGTGCGTCGGGTAGTCCCGGGGATGCGGTGGAGCCCATTTATGGACACCAGTATTTGCCCCGCAAGTTCAAGATCGGCGTTGCCTTGCCGGATGACAATTGTATCGATCTGTTTACGCACGACCTGGGTTTCCTGGCGATCGTGGAAGATGAGAAGATTGTTGGTTACAACGTGTTCGTCGGTGGTGGCCAGGGAGTCACTCCGGCAGCCAAGAAAACATTTCCAGCTCTCAGCCAACCCCTGGGCTTCGTTGAACCAGGCGAGGCCGTGGCTGTTGCCACGGCAGTGGTTGGTGTGCAACGAGACCATGGTAACCGCTCGGACCGAAAAATCGCGCGACTGAAATACCTGATTCATAATTGGGGGATTGAACGGTTTCGTGAAGAGGTTGAATCGTATTACGGTAAATCACTGGCGGTTGCCCGTGATGTAGAAGTGACGGAACACGATGATCACCTGGGCTGGCATGAACAGG
>JAZADA010000243.1:0-3747 GCA_036124135.1 Planctomycetota bacterium
TAGTTCGGAAAAACGTTCCTCGGGAAGGTCCAGTTGCCGGGCAATCACTCGTGGTTTGACGGGGCGATAATTCGTGGCCCGGATGTGTTGAAGCAGTTGTTGCTCCAGGTTTGCGATATTCATGAAATTGTCACGGCGTTTCTCCGGCAAATAGCTGGTATGGCGACGGACCAGTCCGATCTTCGACAGGCAAGGTTATGAAGGGGCCTGGGAGGAGTTCGGCGAACCCTCTTCAGTGGAACTGCCCTTGAACAGTTTTCGTCCCCAGGATGGTTGGTAAGAGGTCCAGTGGCCGCTTCCGATAACGTCGGTCGTAATCAATTGGTTGGCCAGGTGCATCTTGGCATCCAGGTTATCCAGGAAGTGCAGGGCAATTGCCTCTGGAGTCATGGGTAATTTGGGGCTGCCAAATTCATATTCTCCGTGATGACTGACAATCATGTGTTTCAGCCGCAAGAGAAGTTCTGTGGGAAACGGTTCGCCAGTCTCTTGTTCGCTCTGGTGAACCTTGTCTTCCAGGATTTTGATACCCATCACCAGGTGCCCGATTAACTGACCTTCATCGCTGTAGGCGAATCCCTGTTCGTATTCCAGTTCTTCGATTTTACCGCTGTCATGCAGGAAAGCGCCCATGGTCAGGAGATCGGAGTCGAGTTCCGGGTAGAGAGGTGCCACAGCCTGCACAAGCTCGATCAGGCCGACGACATGCTCCAGCAATCCGCCGTGGTAAGCGTGGTGATTTTTAATGCCAGCAGGAGCCCGCGAGAACCTGGAGATGAATGCCTCATCGGTGAGAAAACATTCTGCCAAATTTCGCAAGGCAGGGTTCTGGAGCTGCCGCAGGGTCTGGCCCAGGGAATCTACCAGTTGCGTGATGTTTCCGTCACTGAGGATGCTGAATTCAGCTTCGTCAATCGTTTTAGGATCGACCGGCTTGATTTGCGTCACGATGAGTTGGATGGATCCGTTGTAGAGTTGCGTGGTGCCCTGGACACGCACGTAATTCCCATCTTCGAAGGCGTCAAAGACCTTGTTGGAGGTATTCCACTGCATCGCGGTCATGTTGCCCGTGCGATCGGATAGCTGTAGTTGCAGGTACAGATTGCCGTTGCGGTTGGTTCGTAGTTGCTTTTGACTGGCCTGGAAGACCTGGTCAACATCATCCCGTTGACCCAGCTGGCTGATAAATCGACGTGGCATGGGGCCTGCAAATGTCTAGAGAAGAGGAAGGCGACGGCCATCCGAGTGCTAACCCGACCGATTCTAGAAGTATCTGGTGCGGTCGACAAGGGGATCTCAATATTGCCCCTAAACCACGGCTTCGCCTAGAATGCCGTGTGCTTGATCGGGACCGCGTGAGAAAGGTTTATGACAAGTACTGAATAAAATTCATACCTGGCGCCCAGCGACGAAGGAGTTTCATGTCAAAAAAGCCGAAAACCGCGATTTCCCCTACCCGGGAAGAAGATTATCCCCAGTGGTATCAGCAAGTCATTCGTGCTGCTGACCTGGCTGAAATTTCCCCGGTCCGTGGATGCATGGTGATCAAGCCATGGGGTTGGGCGATCTGGGAGAACATGCAGAAATCCCTGGATGCCATGTTCAAGGCGACCGGTCACGAGAATGCGTACTTCCCCCTGTTTATTCCGATGAGTTTCCTGGAGAAGGAAGCTGAGCACGTGGAGGGGTTTGCCAAGGAATGCGCGGTGGTTACACATCACCGATTAGAACCGGGAGCCGATGGTGGGCTGGTACCGGCCGGTCCCCTTGAGGAACCGTTGATCGTTCGTCCGACCAGCGAAACGATCATCGGTGCCATGTATGCTAAGTGGGTCCAATCGTACCGGGATTTGCCGATCCTGATCAATCAATGGGCCAACGTGGTGCGATGGGAGATGCGTACCCGGATGTTTCTGCGAACCTCGGAGTTTCTCTGGCAGGAAGGTCACACCGCTCATGCGACGGAAGAGGAGGCACTGGAAGAGACGGAACGCATGCTCAATGTGTACGCGGATTTTGCTGAAAACCACATGGCGATGCCAGTTATCAAGGGCGAGAAAACTGCGGACGAACGATTTCCTGGCGCGATTAGCACGTTAACGATTGAGGCGATGATGCAGGATCGTAAGGCCTTGCAAGCCGGCACGTCTCACTTCCTGGGACAAAATTTTTCACGGGCCCAGGGGATCAAATTCCAGAGCCAGGAGGGGCGCGAGGAATTTGCCTGGACGACCTCATGGGGTGTCTCGACTCGCCTGGTGGGAGCCTTGATCATGACTCACAGTGACGATGATGGCTTGATTTTACCACCCAAGCTGGCACCTCGACAGATTGTCCTGTTGCCAATTTACAAGAATGATGAGCAACGCACGCAGGTATTGACCTACTGTGATGAATTGAAGCAGCAATTAGAAGCTCAACAGTACGCTGGTCAATCGATCCGGGTTCAAGTGGATGACCGTGACCTGCGCGGCGGTGAAAAGAATTGGTACCACGTGAAACGTGGAGTGCCCCTGCGAGCCGAAGTTGGGCCCCGGGATATTGAGCAGGATTCAGTTTTCCTGGCACGGCGAGATACCGGAAACCGGGAATCAACACCACGAGCGCAACTGGTGGAGCAGATCGGTACCTTGCTGGGTGAGATTCAACAAAACCTGTTTGAGCGAGCGTTACAATTGCGCGCCGATCACAGCCAGGAAATTAATAGTGCAACGGAATTCGAAGAATTCTTTACGGCCAGTAATACGAAGAAACCGGAAATTCACGGTGGTTTTGCCTGGTCCCATTGGGTTCCTGATCCCGAGACCACGAAACGATTAGCAAAGCTCAAGGTGACTGTTCGGTGCGTCCCTCGCGATGTCGATGCTGAGCCGGGAACCTGCATTTTTTCAGGGCAACCGAGTCCCCAGCGAGTGGTGTTTGGAAAATCTTATTGACGGTTCGGGCAGACGCCTCTGGCAGGAAAGGTTCTATCCAGGAAGCTCCTGGGAAATATTTGATGGGTGAGATCAAGGCACATTCGGAAGTCCTGTTGTTGGTGGCAGCTTTCACGCGTTACGACGAGGGATTTGAGTGGGTGCGTACCAAGATCGAGGAAACCTGGGGAGCGATTGCCCTGGAGAGCAGCGAGTTTTCTTTCGATCAGACCGAATACTACCGGGATACGATGGGAGCGGATTTGCGCAAGAAGTTCTTCGTGCTGGATCATTTGTACGATCCAGCACAATTAGCGAGTGTCAAACGACAGACGAATACCTGGGAAGAAGCGTACCAGGCCCAAGGTGCTCACTCGGAAATGCGCCCCTTGAATCTGGATCCAGGATATCTGACCGAGGCAAAGCTGGTACTGGCTACCACGAAAGACCGTGATCATCGCGTGTACCTGGGCGAGGGAATCTACGCGGAAGTCACCCTCTTTTATTCCCATGGAGGATGGCAGTCACGTCCCTGGACTTATCCTGATTACCAGGATGCGGGTTACCATGAATTTTTTACGCGTTGCCGTGGATTGTTGCGGGAAAAGTACCGTTGAGAGAGCGAACGGTTGTTTGAAGTTAAAGCGGGTGAACGTTTCCTTGGTCCAGGTCGTAAAGAAGCGATGGAATAAATATTTGACAGGTGTTGCTTATGACAATCATGGATCGGATATGGTTAGTCGCTGGAACCGTTCTGCCAGCCATGTTGATTTGCTGGACTACCGTGTGGTGGGTGCGTCGCCGAGCGCCTGGGTGGGGCTTGGTGGATCTG
>JAZADA010000244.1:0-11116 GCA_036124135.1 Planctomycetota bacterium
CAGGCCGATGCAGGTTCATTATGCCCACAGTTGATTTCAGTACAAGAGCAGCCAACCAACCGGTCATCCTTAAAGGTAATCCTGTCGCACTGGATGAAAGATATCCAACGCCTTGACTGGCATCTCACCAGCCACAGCACTGTGCACGACACCTCCCGGAATTCGCCACATATCTCCCGGCTGAACGGTCTCCTGTTGATCACCAATCGTAAAGGTTAGTTCACCCTCGATTAACAGGCCAACCTGCTCATGGGGATGGCTATGCGGCTCGACCACAGCACCTGGCTCAAATTCAACCCAGGACAGCATCATCGATTCCCCGGCTGCCGTGTAAATATTGACACCCGGGAAGATCTCGTGTTGAGAACAGGCGTCGCGTTTAACAATAAAAGACTGCATCGATTCAATTCCTCGTATGAGAATCGGACTCCACTACCGAACATGCGGCAAAACCTGGATTAATCCCCGGTCGTTTCCAGGGCCTCCGAGATCCTAAGCAACCGGTTGTACTTTGCCAACCGTTCACTGCGGACAATCGAGCCAACCTTGATCTGGTTGGCAGCTGCAGCCACGGCCAGATCTGCCAGGATATCATCTTCCGTTTCGCCACTACGAGCTGACACCACCAGCGAAAACCCTGCCTCGCGTGCCCGTTTCATCGTTTCAAAAGTCTCCGTCAAGGTGCCGATTTGATTGACTTTCACCAGTACACTGTTCGCAGCCTCCTGCTGGATCCCCTTTGTCACTCGGCCAGGATTCGTCGTAAAGAGATCATCTCCAACCAACTGCACACGGTCGCCCAGTCTTTCGTTTAACTGTTGCCAGCCCTGCCAATCATCTTCAGCTAAACCATCTTCAATACTGATGATCGGAAAACGATCGACCCATTGCTCGAGTCGATCAATCATCTGGCCGCTGTCCAGGCAGATATCATCCTCGCTACGCAACTGATACTGGCCATTGGGTAGCAGGAAATGAGATGCGGCTACATCCAGGGCAATGGCCATATCCTCTCCTGGACGCAAGCCGGCATCTTCTATCGCCTGTACTACAAATTCCACGGCAGCGACGTTACCTGGCAAGCTGGGACCATAACCACCCTCATCACCAACCAACCTCCCTTCGTACCCAGCCTTCTGCAAGCGTTCTCCCAGCCGACGATAGACTCGCACTATCCACTCCAGGCCCTCGGGATAGTGGCTTGCACCACAAGGAATCACCAGCACATCTTGAAAATCCAGGTTTCCCCCGGCGTGCAATCCACCGGAAATCATATTAGTCATAGGAACCGGCATCGACGGTGGACCAAACCACGAGTTTACGTCATCCTCGTCGCTATACTGTGTGATCATCAACTCGTGCAGATACTGGTACAAGGGCAGGGCACATGCCGCAGCGGCCGCCCGTGCCGTGGCCAGTGAAACGCCGAGCAAAGCATTGGCTCCTAGCTGCGTCTTGTTGGGAGTCCCATCCAGTTCCAACATCAGCTGATCGATTACCTGCTGACCTCGTGCATCCTGCCCCTGGATCTCAGGCGCAATCCGTTGCTGAACATGTGTTACGGCCCGCAACACCCCCTGTCCATCGTACCGCTGGGGATCATCATCCCTGAGCTCACAGGCTTCAAACTGCCCCGTACTCGCTCCCGAGGGCACCTGCGCTCGTCCGTGGCAACCACCGGCCAACCAAACCTCTGCCTCCAGTGTCGGTTTCCCCCGGCTGTCCAGGATTTCTCTCGCGACGACCTTCTCAATAACCCTGTCCTGATCTTTCTGCATCGTATCATCCTAACTTCACTAGATTCCAGGTAATTTGATCTAGCTGTAAACCTGTATCAATGAAACAACATCCGACCATGTCCCTGGTGTCTCCAGGAGCAAGCGACGTGCCACCTTGCGAACATGCTGACGGTGGACCTCCGAGGTCAAGTACTCCACCGGACTCTTACCATCCACGCGAGCTAACAGACACGCCGCGCAATTCAAGATAGCGCGCCGCTCCAAGGCCACTCGATCCATCCGTGGCGCCCCCCGCTCCATCCCCGCCCAGTATGCCTCCCAAAACACACGGATCAACTCCCAGTATGATTCACGACGATCCTCTGACCAAATCGCTTTCAATACCAGGTGACTCAGAAAAAAACCCACGTCAAATGCCGGGTCACCAAAATGGCCCACTTCGAAATCCACCAGCATGACACCTTGCTTATGGACCAGCAGGTTCTTCGGGCTATAGTCACCATGCACGAGCGTACAAGCATTCTCCGCTAACGACGTGACAAGCAATTCAATACTAGGTTCCAGGTCCTCATGCGAACGCAACAGGTAGCGATAATAGGGATCGATACGCAAGTCCATGAAAAACTGGCGGTTTGCCAATCGTTCACGAACCGCCTCGTGCTGCCAACTTTTCGCATGCAGCAATGACAAGAGATCGCCACAACAGGCTGCAATGGCAGGTTCACACTGAAATTGGAGCAGCTCAGATTTCCAGACCACGTGATCCCGCGGAGCTGCAGTCATGGCGTAGGCAAAATTATTTTTATCCTGGAATAGAATCTCGGGGACATGGATCCCCAATCCTGCCGAGGGCAAATCACCAATCGAATCACCCAGGAAACCCTGGCAAACTTCCAGCACCGAAACTTCCTGCAAACCTCGTTCTGGACTACAAAACCACGCAGCTTCAACCTGCAACTGCTCTCGCGCCTGCTTGAGCACGAAATCCGGACCGTGAGATGCATCACGGTGCACGTACAAGACACAATTGGAAACACCGCCCGAGAGAGCTTCAATCCTGACGTTTTCTGTCTCGGCCAGCTGGCCCGTATCTCGCAGGTAGGACTCGGCTGTCTGGGCGTCTATGAGCTGCATAGCAGCAATATCCGCAAGTAGCTCCACATCGTCAAGGAGGACCTAACGCTTTGATCGACTCGCATTCTTTGCCCAAACAGCCACGATCTGGTCAGGGCTACCACGATAGACGGTAGAAAAGACATCCGCAAACTTTGCGCCACCAGCCACCTGTTCCAGGACAGTTCCGAATTTCTTACTATCTCGCATCAGGTACTTGAGGAATCCATACGCCAGTAGGTTCGTATCCTCGGGAGGCAGTTTTCCCTCCAGGAAAGCATCTGGTTTTTTCGTCTCGGCAAGAACCGCTGCCAACGCTTCATCCCATTTCCCGGACCGGGTATCATCCTTGGCAGTGCGTGTTGCCAGCACACGCCCGATCCCCTCGGAAAACCAGACGGGTACGTTGCCAAGACTGGCCACATAAGCGGCTCCCAGTTGCTGGGCTATCAAGGCATCCACCGAGTATTCATCGGTACGCGGTGGCACTACAACGGCATAAGCATCGACCACGTTGTACTTCCAGTGTCCTCGCCAGCCCTTGGGAATAGCACGTTTCTCTACCATCGAACCGAACTCGGTGTAATCATAACGTTGCTGCAAGACATACAATGTCATACGTCCTTTAATCAGAGGCTTTCCAGCAGGTGCTGACAGGATTTCACCTACCTTGGCAGCAATTGATTCCGAGGTAGCCGCCAACTCCGCAAGCCGTCCCTCACCCAGGTTACTGATTAAGAGAAAATTCTTACTCTCGACCTCAGATGCCTGGACTCCCGACATACTTAATCGCCAGTTTTGCTTGGCCAACTTGGCTCGATCGGCACTGAGCTGTTCATGCGATCCTCGCTTCGCTTTCGCCAGGGCAGCAACCTGTCCCATCGACTGGTCCGGATCTGGGCCGTCAAACTTCGCCCCTTCCAGGATCCATTTTTCGATCTTAGCAATCACGGGCGTAGGCAAGGGGGGTTTGCGCAATGGCATTTGCTGACCACCACCCGTTCCCTTGAGTTTCTTGATCAACAGGCTTTCAGCCGGCTTGCCGGGTAAAACCGGAGGCCCACTCTCCCCACCTCTCAACAAACGCTGGAATGAATTGAGATCGAATCGTCCGCTCGGACGCCGGGCCAGGCCATGGCAATTCACGCAATTCTGCACCAGGACCGGAGCGATGTCGGCAGAGAAACTGACCGTCTCCTTACCGGTCGCCTGCATGACCTCCACCTTGGCAAACTCGCCAGCTTTCGTGTTAGGTGCCAGGCTGGCCAGGTTGGCCTGCTTATCCGGAGAGTCATAGACAGCTCCCTCGTTGATCCATTTCTTTAACAGGGACAGTTCATCCGGAGTCACCTTAAGACCACCACGTGGCATGTCTCCACTTTCGATCACTTCAATGATGCGACTACCATCTGCATCCTTGGGAAAAATCACCACGCCTTCCGGAGTTCCCTTTAATAACGTTTCAAAATTGGCCATGCTAAACATGCCACGGGCAGTATTCACGTGGCAACGACCGCATTTAGACACCAGCACCGGCGCAACCTGTTTCACGAAGCTAACTTTTCCATCTGCCGGCTTAGCAGGCATAGGAGGCTTATCTGTTGGCGAAAGAATCTTCAGCGCGGGCAATTCCACTCCCTCGATTTCCAACAATGCATGAGCCTTCTTCAGACCGTTGATCGTACCTCCCATCAATCGATGCAATGCCGGGTCCTTGCTTTCAGCCAACTTTTCAAGCCGACCCTGGACCATACGAATCAGCCGCCCGCTCTCCTTGTATTTACCCTGGGCATACAGGTTACCCGCCTTGAGCAAATCTTTACTGATCAAGTTAAGCTCTGTTCGCTGGGCCTTTGTCGGGGCCGCCAATAAGGGCTCCATCGTCCAACCACCAGCACCCATAGCCACGACGACAAGTACCATGATGAATCGCTGCAACATACCGAACTCCCCAACTTTACATTCCGCTTATTACCGGAAAAACATTCATGGTTCCGAGTCGAGTGACAAACACACAGGTCGATTATAGACAAGTCGACGATCCCGGAACAGCTTGCCTCGAAACCCGCTGGCAGGGCACGCTCAAGTTTATATAACGCTCAAAACCCTTATAAAGTACTCACTTACCTGTAAATCAAAGTACCCATCGACATCATTCCATGCTATCTCGAGGCGTTAAAACCAATAAAACAATTCATGTAACTCAGCTGCCATCCAGGCATTCATTTCCCTCAGGCAAGCCAGGTTTTCAACATGCCCAACAACATACCCGGCTCTAATGATGGCCAACGAATCCTGGAAGTTGCATTAGCAAGCTCTACGACCAGTTTCCCACCAAGGAACACCTGTCATTTCACTCCCCGGACAACTCAGGGATCAACCGATGTGTCGCGTTCCCCAGGCGACGCGGCCGGAGGAGCTCCAGGATCTTCAGCCGGATCACTGACGGCCCAGAAGATCAAGAATGAGGCGACCAACAGCACAGCTACCGCCACGCCACCGACGAGCCAGTTCGAAACTTCCTGACGCTGCTTACGAACCTCGATCAAGCGTCGACTGCGTGCTTCTTTTTGTGACCCCACTCCGAGAACTTCAATCCCCAGATCAATGCGACTACTACCTGATTCGATGGCATGTCGCACCTGGGACCCCGAAGATGTGCCGGTGGATGAGGCATCTACCTGTCCGCCCACGGCAGTTGCGGAAAGGCGAGGGTCCTTGACGGTTCCCTGGCTCACCTGGGAATCCTGTACAGCCGAGTGCCCATCGTCACTAATACCAGGCGATTCGTCCAACTGCATATTGACTGTCGAAACGCTTTCTGTCTCGTCAATATCACTCAAACTCCCCAGGTCAATGGGCGAACTTCCCGGCGTTTCTTGTGATGACTCTGCCGTCGTGTCAGCCGGCAAGGTTCCAACTAGAGCCGTTGGGACGGGAACGGATTTATCATTCACCCAGTCGGAAAGGACTTGATTGATTTCCTCGCAAGCCTGGTAGCGGTGTGACGGATTCTTGGCCATCATCTTGTTGCAAATAGCCACCAGTGTCACCGGACAATCCTTTCGGCTGACACGAATATCGTCAGGCATCTCCCGCTGGTGCTTGGCAATCCGCTGGGCCAAGGATCCCTCGGGAAAGGGAGCTCTTCCAGTCAAGATGTAATACAGGGTGCATCCCAGTCCATAGATATCAACTCGCGAGTCCACGTCATGGCTGTTGACTGCCTGTTCCGGTGCCAGGTAATCCGCGGTGCCGAGAATATTTTCATTGTGAGTCAATGTCACGGAAGCCATCTTCGCATCATCGGAAAACAGCGCCAGGCCAAGATCCAGCACCTTGACAATATCATCCTCGTCGATCAACAGGTTCGCTGGCTTAATATCCCGATGGATCAGGCCTTCCCTGTGTACGTAGTCCAGTCCATGTGCTGCCTGGGCGATATAACCCGCAGCCTGCTTGAAATCCAGTGGCCCCTTTTCCTTAACAATGGTTTGCAAGTCAGCACCCGTTACGTACTCCATGACGAGATAATGCGTATCTCCATCGTTATCGACATCGTAAGCACGCACGATATTCGGATGATCCAGGGCAGCAGTCGCCTGTGCCTCGAGATGAAAGCGGTCCAGGTAAGAAGAATCATTGACTCGCGAACGCGGCAGCACCTTGATTGCACGCATCTGCCGCATCAGGTTATGTTCCGCCAGGTAAACGCTGCTCATGCCCCCGGCACCCAGGTGCCGCAGCAGTTTATATCTTCCCAGGAAGAACCCCTTGTACTTCCCAAGTAAAAGCTTGTCGCAGTGCCATTGGGTGAGCAATTCCAGCTGGATTAATTCCTCTGCAAGCTCTTGAGGGGTATCAGGCAGCTTACCATGCTTCCGCTTGTAAGCAGTCATCGCCTTAGCAAGATCGATTTCATCAACCAACTTGCTTTGCTGCACCAGCTCAAAAAACTTTTTGACACTTAGTTCAACCATGGCCAAACCACTATCCAACAGACTTCTTGAATCGCATTCGCTGCCCTATCTAGAAACTTCACAGGCAGGCTAATTCTAGCATAAAAAGTGTAATTGATCCATTAAATTGGCGGGAGCGAAATTCACGCAGCACCATGGCAGAGATCGTTATCGCAAGGTACCGGGAATCGCCCGATTGACGGTCCCCCAAATCAACGACACAATCCCTTCCAGACGTAAAACATTGTTTACCATTGCACCCCACAGCTACCATGACTCTTGAATCGCAACCGGAAGCAATCCTCTACACACGCAAGGAATGTTGTCTGTGCGATGTCGCTAAGACAACACTCGAACAACACGGGTTAAGCGTCCGCTCTGTCGATATCGATAACGACCCAACTCTCCTGGAAAAATACAACCTGCTCGTCCCTGTCGTCTGGATTAGCGGGAAAGAACGATTTCGTGGAGAAGTCAATCCCGTGCTGCTGCGTCGCCTGCTGGAGAATCAAACGTGAGACAACTCGGCTTGTTCGCCAAGTACTGGGAACCCGGTCTGGTCAAGACACGGCTCGCGAAGGCAATTGGTGACCAGGCAGCTGCCCAGTTGCATCACGAATTCCTGAAAACCACGTTACAGACGTTTCACTCTTTCCAGGCTGAACGCGTGCTTTCCTACTGGCCTCACAAGCGGCGACCTGAGTTTGAAGAACTGGCAGGAAGCTCCTGGACATTGGCTCCTCAAACCGCCGGAAACCTGGGAACACGCATGCAGTCCTATTTCACGGAAGCCTTCCAAGCCAAGCAGCAACAGGTTGTACTAATCGGTTCCGACAGTCCCACGTTATCACCCTGCATCGTGGAAACTGCCTTCAATAAATTGCAACAACATGACGTTGTGATCGGCCCGGCACGCGATGGCGGTTACTATCTGATTGGCTGTTCACGACCTGTCCCCGGTATTTTCGACGACATCGACTGGGGATCCGGACAGGTCTTTCAACAGACCAGCAACAAGCTCAATTCCCTGGGTATTCGTTACGCGGTTCTTACCGAATGGTATGATATCGATCAACTTAAAGACCTCATCAGCCTCGAAGCGGAACTAACACAACCGGACCACGGACAATCCTGGCCACCAGCACTCGTGCAACTCGTCACCGAAGTCCTGAAAGCCTTTCAGCCCCACGACCATTCAGATCGTTCGTAGAAAGATCAACCATGCACGACTGTTTAATCCTGGGAGGAGGAGTGGTTGGCTTATCGATTGCCTATGAACTGGCCTGTCACGGAGTCCAGGTACAAGTCATCGACCAATCCCAACTGGGCCAGGAAGCGTCCTGGGCAGGAGCCGGCATCCTGCCCCCGGCAAACCTGGAAACCGCGGTTGATCCGATCGATCGCTTGCGCGGCCTCAGCCATCCATTGCATGCGCAATGGTCTCGCCAACTGTTGGAAGAAACCGGTATCGACAACGGCTACCTCACTTGTGGCGGTATCTACCTCGCGCGACATGCGGGCGCAGCAGCCGCTCTGCATGCATTTGCGACCTGGCTCCGAGACGATCAGATCGAGGTAATCTCCCTCTCCGCCGAAGAACTTGTTCACCAGGAACCAGCGTTGGCCCAAGCCGCTGCCTCGGGAGCCATCAAGGCAGCTTATCTTGTGCCATCCGAATCCCAGTGCCGTAACCCGGACCATCTCAAGGCCCTGGCGGCGGCTTGCCGAAAACGGGGGGTCCAGTTATCGGAAGAGGTCCGTGCCCAGGAGTTTAATATTCGAGGTAATCGGATTGAAAGCGTTCAGACATCAGCGGGCGCCATCCAGGCAGGTACTTACTGTATTACGGCAGGCGCCTGGTCGGGACAGTTACTGGATCAACTGAATATCGCTAATGGAATCATCCCAGTTCGCGGCCAGATGATTCTTTACCGTTGTCCGCAGCGGCCGCTGAAACATATCGTCAACGAAGGGCCAAGATACATTGTCCCACGAAAAGATGGCCACCTGCTGGTCGGTTCCTGCCAGGAAGAAGTCGGGTTTGACAAGTCCACCACGGAACAAGTACTGAAAGAACTCAAGTCACTTGCCGAAAGCCTGCTCCCCGAACTTCAATCGGTTGAGATCGAGCGATCGTGGGCAGGATTACGTCCCGGCACCTTCGATGGATTTCCCTACCTGGGTCCAATCCCAGGACTAACAGACGCCTTCGTGGCAACCGGTCATTTTCGGAGCGGTCTTCATCTCTCCACGGGTACTGCCATTGTCATGGGACAATTGATCCGCGGCCTGGAACCGGAAATCGAAGTAACAGCCTTTCGAGTAGGACGCGGATAGCCACATGCCAAAGAATTCGGAACATACCATTGCCATCCTGGGTGGCGGCCCCGTTGGACTGGAAGCCGCTCTCTACGCTCGCTACCTGGGTTATACCGTGCAGGTTTACGAACGTGGAGAGCCCGCGGAACAGGTCCGGCAGTGGGGACACGTACGTATGTTTACTCCCTTCCAGATGAACAGTTCTCCCCTCGGACTGGCCGCCCTTGCTGCACAGGACCCCGAACGTCAGCTCTGCGAACCAACTGCCTTGTTAACCGGCAACGAGTGGGCCGAACATTACCTGCAACCGCTGGCCGAGAGCGACCTGCTACGAGGGCATATCCACCCTCATACCGAGGTGCTGGCCATCTCCCGGATCGGTGCCCTGAAAACTGATCCTCCAGGCCATGAAACGCGTGCCGACCAACCCTTCCGAATCCTCTTACGAGGAAAGGATGGCCAGACTCAAACGGCCACTGCCCAGGTGGTGATTGATACAACCGGCGTCTACGGAAACCCCAACTGGCTGGGACCGGGTGGAGCAACGGCTCGTGGTGAAACCGAACTTCGCGACCATATTGCCTACGAAATACCCGACCTTAGCGGCGATCACGAATCCCTCTATGCCAACCAACATACCCTTGTCGTCGGGGCAGGGTACTCTGCAGCCACTACCATCACGCAACTGGCCAACCTCAAGGCACGCTGGCCCCAGACGCAGGTCACCTGGTTAACACGTCGCAATCTCGCCAGTGACGGTTCCGGCCCCCTGCTGGAGATCAATGACGAGGCACTCCCGGAACGATCGCAACTGATCCAGGATGCCAACCAACTGGCAACAGAGGGATCGATTGTCCATCACGTGGGAGGAATGAGCGTCGAGGCCATCACCCTGGAAGAGGCAAGCGGAGGCTTCTGCGTTGACCTGGAACCAACGGACGGCACATCACTGGCGCAAGGATCACAACTGGTGGTTGATCGAATCGTGGCCAACGTGGGATATCGCCCCGATGACGAAATTTTTCGCGAACTACACGTACACCTATGCTATGCCACATCCGGCCCCATGAAACTGGCTGCCACACTGTTGCAGGATGCAAGCCAAGACTGCCTGGCACAGGAATCGGGTGGCCCAAACAATCTCATAAACCCCGAACCTGATTTTTACATCCTGGGCAGTAAAAGTTACGGTCGCAATCCCCATTTCCTCTTCAGGCAGGGACTGGAACAGGTGCAACAACTATTCACCATAATCGGGGAACGTGATGACCTGGATCTCTACGAGACCATCCGCAACCCGGCAACATAAATTCCCGCACCACTGACCGACATAACCAATGCAAGGACCCTTCGTGTGACTGTCAACCAGGAGCATCCCGGCAAGCCCGTGCTTCACCTGGAGCACCTGGACCACCTCTGGTTCCAGGTCGCCGGGACGGTCTGCAACCTGACCTGTCATCATTGCTTCATAAGCTGCAGCCCCAAGAATCACAACTTTGGTTTCCTGAGCCTCGCAACCGTCCAGGAATATCTCGAACAGTCCGTCTCCCAGGGCGTCAAGGAATACTACTTCACTGGAGGCGAACCTTTCCTGAATCCCGAGATGGTCTCAATCCTGGCAATGACACTCCGCTACGGTCCTGCTACCGTACTGACCAATGCCACGGTCCTGAAAGACTCGTGGCTCACGACACTGGCTAACGCGGAGTCCGAGAGTCGTTATTCACTGGAATTCCGTGTCTCCATCGACGGTTACTCACCTGAAACCAATGATCCCATTCGTGGCGATGGCACGTTCCAGAGAGCCATCGAAGGTATCCAGCAACTCGTACAATTCGGCTTCCTTCCCATCATCACGGCCACTCGCACATGGTCCGCCTCACAGGACCTGGAGATCCTGGAAGCCTTCACCAAAACCCTGGAAACCATCGGCTACAAGCGACCGCGTATCAAGCTGCTGCCGACCTTGCAGATTGGTGCCGAGGA
>JAZADA010000245.1:0-13797 GCA_036124135.1 Planctomycetota bacterium
GCATTGCGGTGGCCCCGTCCTGCATGCCGTTCTGCAACGGGTTGCCGAGCCAGGCCTGCTTGCTGGTCGTGGCAGCAACTCCCAGTACCAGGCTGCCTGGCTGACCACCCGCTTGTTGCCAGCCTGCCGCCTGGCCAGGGTTGAGTACCTGGTTGATTGCCATATTAGCCACGTTGATTTCGTCTCGCACGGTATCGAACACCAGTGGCTGGGATGCGGCGTTCTTTTCACCCTGGAAGGTTGCAGTGATACCGCTGAGTGAAAAACTTCCGTCGATTGCCAGGCCCGGCCCCTTGTTGGGAAGCTGGTCATCAAGCAATGCCTCGAGTCGCAGGGCGGTGATCGTTTTCAGGTTCACTGAGCCTGATAATTCAAGCGTGGGAGATCCGTCCTTGAGCTTGATGACAGACAGGGATCCGTCGGGGTGATGCTTTAGTTGCGGTAGGTTGGTTTTCTCAGCCGCCACGACTTTCAGGGGGGACCAGGGAGCCTTGTCGGTCTGCAGGCTACCTTGCCAGGATTCAAAACGCTTGCGCAGTTCAGGTTGCTGCTGATCGATCATGGCTTGCAGCTTGGCCAACTGGGCGTCGTGGGTATCCTTCTGCTGCTGGTATTTTTCCATCAGCGGGGGCGCGGCGCTGACGGCGAGATCTTTCTCGTCAGCGTTGTTAAAGAAAGCGTAGAGTCCATAAAACTCGTGGTGGCTAATGGGATCGTACTTGTGTGAGTGACATTCTGCACAGCCAACCGTCAGTCCCATCCAGACCGTCAAGGTCGTGTTGATGCGATCAACGACTGCCTTGACGCGGTATTCTTCCTGGTCCACACCTCCCTCGCGATTGGTGAGCGTGTTGCGATGAAAGCCAGTTGCCAGTTGCACCTGTTCGGTCGCACCAGGTAGCAGGTCACCGGCCAGTTGCTGTTCGGTGAATTGATCGAATGGCAGGTCACGGTTGATGGCATCGATCAACCAGTTTCGCCAGCGCCAGGCATGAGGACGGGGCAAGTCTTTTTCATAGCCGTCGCTGTCTGCGTAACGGCCCAGGTCCAACCAGTCCATGGCCCAGCGTTCACCGAAGTGAGACGACTCGAGGAGTCGCTCGACAGCCTGCTGGTAGGCCTTGTCAGCATCTTCGTTACTGGCCTTCAGGAACTGGCGGATTTGCGCATCGCCAGGAGGAATACCGGTCAAGTCCAGGTGGAGTCTTCGTAACAAGGTAGTGGGACTGGCAAGGCTGGCGGGTTGCAGGCCGCTGGGGGCCAGTTGGGATTGCACCAGCAGGTCGATGGGGTTGGGCGTGGTTGCTGTCGACTTGGCCGGCAGCGTTGGACGCTGGATCGCTTGGAAGGCCCAGTGGTCAGATTTCGTTTCCTTGCCAGCCAGGGCGTCAGGCCAGTTGGCACCCTGGTCAATCCATCGCTGCAGCCGGTTAATTTCTTCGCCGGTCAGCCGTTTTCCCTGGGGGGGCATTTGTTCGTCGGGATCGGAGGAACGAATGCGCTTGAGCAAATCACTTTCAGTGGACTTGCCAGGCAGGATGATTTTTCCGGAGTCACCGCCCCGCAGTGCTGCCGAACGCAGATCCAATCGTAAGCCACCTTCGTGTTTCTTGTTCCCGTGACACTGGAAGCAGCGCTGCGCAAGGAGTGGGTAGATTTCCTTGGCAAAGTCGACCGTTTTTTCCTGGCTGATACCGGTGGTTGCAATGGCTGTTACACTGAAAGCGAAGATCAAAAAGCCGGTTCGCATGGTAAGCCTGTTCCTGTCAGAAGTCGAAGTTCAAGGGGCAAAAGCCTGCTCGGCTATTGTACTATAAGCGACTGGGAACGTCATGCTGAGCCGTTCAACGGGTTTGTTCGCTGCACGAGAAAAGGTCGACAATCTCCATGGGTCATACTCCGCAGTTCGCCAGGAAGTGGCTAAGATAGTAGCAACTTGAATCCTGTTTTGAAGGAGAACGTCATGCTCGATCGTAGGACATTTCTCGGTACCATGGGCCTTGGTGCCATGGGGGGAACCCTGGCTGCTCCATCTTTTTCCTGGGCCCAGGCAGCACCTCGTAAACGGATGGCGATCGTGACCACCGAGTGGCGTTACAAGTCCCATGCCTGGCACATGGGAGAGCGTTTCCTGGTAGGGTACCCAAACCGTGGACGTTGGCATCAGCCTCCCTTTGACGTGGTGGCGGCCTACGTGGATCAGCAACCGAAGAATGACCTGAGTCGTCGTCGCTCGCAGGAATTCGATTTCCCGATCTACCCGTCCATCGGGGAGGCGTTGCGCTGCGGCGGAAAAGAGCTGGCGGTCGATGCCGTCCTGGTGATCGGTGAACATGGTGATTACCCGCGCAATGAAATAGGCCAGAAACTCTATCCTCGTTACGAGTTCTTCAAGCAAGTCGTGGAGGTGTTTAAACAGGAAAAGAAAACCGTGCCTGTCTTTAACGACAAGCACCTCTCTTGGAAATGGGAATGGGCCAAGGAGATGGCTGATACTGCCCGGGAGATGAACTTTCCCTTCCTGGCGGGCTCGTCCCTGCCGGTGACATGGCGAATGCCAGCGATTGACATGCCTTACGGTGCAGATGTGGATGAAGTGATGTGCGTGGCGATGGGTGGCCTGGACAGTTACGATTTTCACGCCCTGGAGGTGATCCAGTGCATGGCGGAACGTCGCCGCGGTGGTGAAACCGGGGTCGCATCGATGCATGCCCTGAAAGGGGATGCCGTATGGCAAGCCATGAAATCCGGGTCCTGGCAAAAGGGAGGATGGGACCCGGAATTATTCCAGGCCTGCCTTTGTCGCAGCCAGACACTTGCCCAGCCGGAAACATTTAGCCATCGTTACCCGACCCAGGAGCAGATCCAGGACTGGGTGAAAGACCCAGTCGCTTTTCGTTTCGAGTACCGTGATGGTTTGAAGGCAACCATGTTATTAATGAACGGGCTGGTCGGTGATTTTACATTTGCCGCCAGGTTGCAGGGGCAGGATCAACCGTTATCGACACTGTTCTACCTGCCTCCCAATCCCAACGTGGTCTATTCGGCTGCCTTGATGGCGAAGGTCGAGGAGACCTTCGTGACGGGCAAGGCAGCCTATCCCGTGGAACGTACGCTGTTGACCTCTGGGCTGGTAGAAGCAGGGATGAAATCACTGGCCGCCGGCCAGAAAAAAATCGATACATCCCACCTGCAGGTCCACTACCAGGCCCCCCGGAAAGCGCAGTTCTGGACGAAATGACGTGCTGCTCCCCTGGGCCTGGTGACAGGTCAGGGGCTGTCGGATGTCTTGGCCCAGCGCAGGCTAATCAGCTTGTCGAGCGATCGAATGAACACGTAGCCATCGATCGTTGCCAGGTGAGCCCAGGTCGAGGAATCGCTGACCTTGCGTGAGTCGACCAGGTCAAACTTGTCCGGGTTGGCATTCAGCAGGTACAGGGTTCCCCCGGAATCGAGTGCCAGGATCCGTTTACCGTCGCTGACCATGCTCCAGTACTTTCCATAAGGTCGCGTGGTCCACATCTGCTTGCCGGTTTCCATGTCGATGCAGGTGACCCGTTGGTTGCGCAGGTGCAGGTAAGCATACTTATCGATCAGGATGGGAGTCGACATGTAACCCTGCACGGTCGTTTTCCAGGCCTGTTCGACCTGGTAATCCTCTTTCTCCCGGGAAAGACTCAGGAAGAAACTTCCACCCCCGTAGGTGGAAGCAAAGAACCCGTTCTTGTACTTGCAGGGTGTCATGATGTTCATGCCGCGAAAGGCGGGTGTTTTCTCGTTCCAGAGGACCTTGCCTTTCTCGAGGTCCAGGCCAACCAATTCGGTCCGTTTCTGGACAACGAGTTGTTCCTGGTTGAACAGGGTTTCGATCGTCGGGGAGGAGAACGCACTGCCGTTCATCCCGCCACCATCCTTGAGAGAAGTCCAAATGGTTTTTCCTGTATCGGCGTCGATCTTCATGATGCCGCCGCCGGCCTGGACGAAGAGGGCTTCGCCTGCGGGTAGCGGGGAGCTGACAAAACCGAAGGATGGTACCGCTGTTTTCAGTTCCCGGGGGAAGTCCCGGGACCAGAGTTTTTTTCCATTCTTGGCATCGAGACAGACCAGCATGTCACGCATTCCTGCCACGTAGAGCTTGCCACGATGCAACGTGGGCGTAGCCCGAATCCAGCTACCGTTACTGCGAGCAAAAAAGGGAACGGACATGGCACCGTCCCACTTGGTTTCCCACAACTTCTTGCCTGTGACGACCTCGAAAGCAGTAGCTACTTCCCATTTCTGGTCGCGGGTCTCGGTCGTGTAAACGATACCATCCTTGATGACGGGTCCGGAATAGCTGGGTCCCAGCGGTGCCGACCATTGCACGTTGAGGTGGTTCGTGTCCAGCGAATTGAGCCATTGCGCCTTGGCAAGGATGCCGTTGCGTTGAGCGCCTCGCCACTGGGTCCATTCCTTGCCAGCCTGCAACTGCCCGGTTACCACGAACTGGGAAACGACCGTGGTGAGGAGAAGTGCGGGAAGTAGGATAAATCGGTGGTTTGAGGTTTTTTTCTTCATTTTATCGAGTCTTGATTGGTTTTTTGGGGAGACAGGGTAATAAAAAGGTGTGAGATGAAATCCTGACACCAGTGACAGTTATTGGTAGTCTTACGAACCATGGCCTGGCGGCAACAATAAAATTTAAGATATTTAATGATTTGATTTCGTGATGAACATAGCAATCGTAGGCGGTGGTATTGCGGGTCTTTCTGCCGCTTATTACCTGTCCGGGGACCACCAACTGACGCTCTTTGAGCAAAACCAGTATGCGGGTGGGCATACCCATACGATTGCCGTGGAGGAAGGGAATCGAACGTTACACGTCGATACCGGGTTCATCGTTTTCAATGAGCGTACGTACCCGCATTTCTGTCGCCTGCTGGAGGACCTGGAGGTTTCATCGCAACCGACTCGCATGAGTTTTGGTGTCAAGTGTACCGACACGGGGTTGGAGTACAGCGGAACCGGATTCAGCGGTTTTTATGCACAGCGTGGGAACCTTTTGTCCTGGCGGCACCATCGCCTGTTTCGTGATATCCTGCGTTTCAATCGCCTGGCGACTCGCTTGCGATCCGAATTGGACCTGGAGATGACGGTTGCCGAATTCTTTTCCAGGTACCAGTTTTCCCATCGTTTCCGGGAGCAGTTTTTCCTGCCCATGGGATCGGCCATCTGGTCCTGCCCATTGTCTCGCATGGAACAGTTTCCAATCCGGTTTATTATCGATTTTTATGCAAACCACGGTTTACTTGGATTGCGTCAGCGACCGCAGTGGCGTGTCGTGAAAGGTGGCTCCTTCCGGTACGTCGAGGCACTCCTGGACCAGGTGGATGTGCAACTACGGCTCGGGGATTCCATGCGTTCGATCCAGCGGGTGGAGGGAGGAGTACGTGTGAACACTGATGGTGGCGGGGAACAGTTGTTTGATCACGTGATCTTTGCCTGCCATAGTGACCAGGCGTTGAAGATCCTGGCGGAGAATGCCACGGCGAAAGAACAGGAACTTCTTTCCTGCTTTCCCTACCAGAGAAACCATGCGGTACTGCATACCGATACGTCGATCCTGCCCGTGAACCGACGTGCCTGGGCCTGTTGGAATTACCTGGTTTCTGCCGAACGGTCCAACCAGGCTATCGTGACCTATGATATGAACGAGCTGCAGGGAATCCAGTCTGACAAGACCTACTGCGTGTCACTTAACGCGGGGGACCGGATTGATGCTGACCAGGTGATCGGGGAATATGTTTATCATCATCCAATCTTCAATACCCGCCGGGATTGGGCCCAGTCGCAGCATGATGATCTGATTGATCATCACCATGTCTCTTATTGTGGAGCTTACTGGGGTAACGGATTTCACGAGGACGGAGTGCGAAGTGCCCTGGCCGTGGCCACGAAGTTGACGGAGGTCCCGGCAGCATAATGGATAGCTGTATTTATCGAGGGACCGTTTTGCACCAGCGCTTTAAACCGCGCGGGCACCGGTTTACGTACCCACTTTACATGCTCTACCTGGACCTGGCGGAACTGGACCAGGTCTTCCGGGGAAGACTGGGTTGGTCGATGCATTGGCCGTCCCTGAACTGGTACCGGCGAAAAGATCATCTGGGTCCTGCTGACCAGGACCTTGATGTTACTGTCCGAGAATTTATCCAGTCCAGGACCGGGACATTACCGACCGGGCCGATTCGAATGTTGACCCAGGTCCGGCAGCTGGGATTCCTGATGAATCCCGTGGCATTCTATTTTGTCTATACGGCTGATTCAGAGGACCTTGAGTTTGTCCTGGCACAGGTGAACAACACGCCCTGGAACGAAGAACACACGTACCTGCTTACCGCAGACATGTGGGACGAGGGAAATCCTGGCAGGCCATTAACGGAAAAAGAGTTTCATGTCTCGCCATTCATGCCGATGGACATGCAGTACCGGTGGCGACTGGTGCCGCCGGATGATCAGCTGGCAGTGCACATGGAGGTTAGTCAGCAAGGGGAACGATCGCTCGACGTGCAACTGAAGATGCAACGATTGCCACTGACTCGTGGAAACCTGTTACGGATGAAGTGTCGTTTTCCCTGGATGACCTGGAGTATTTTTAGACGAATTTATTGGCAGGCATTTCTCTTGTGGTGCAAGAAAATACCGTTTTATACACACCCCAGGAAACAGCAGTCGTTGGACGGGGTGTCACGTGGGAGTGGAGCGTAGCATGAGTGGTCGTACCTGGAGTCCTGACAATGGCCTGGTTTCGGAGATGCCAGTGGCATCACGCGTTCCCTGGTCTCGTCGTTTTGTCGCACGCATGTTTCAGCGACTCCGCGAGGGCCATGTGACCCTGCGTGATGGCTGGGGTATCGTGCAGGGAGGGCGCGAGGATGCAGAGAAGCAGGTACAGATATTAATAGAGGATCCCCGGTTTTATCGGCGGCTGGTTTCCGGGGGCGGCATGGGCGCCGCTGAATCGTATGCCCAGGGAGAATGGAGCTGTGCTGACCTGACTGGCCTATTTCGTCTTTTGCTCCGCAATGCTGAGGTGCTGGGTTCGGTCCAGCAGCGTCGGCGTGGCATGGCCCGAATCATCGGTTCGTTGCGTCATTGGCTGAAACGAAATCATCGACAGGGAAGTCGCAGAAATATTCACCAGCACTATGACTTGGGGAACGAGTTTTTTCAGCTGTTTCTCGACGAGACCTTGAATTATTCCAGCGCCATCTTTGCGGATCCGGAACAGTCCCTGGCTGATGCATCCCGGAACAAGATGGAAACGATTTGCCGGAAACTAGAGCTGAGCCCTGGCGATCACGTGGTCGAGATTGGTAGCGGTTGGGGATCGCTGGCGACCTGGATGGCTCAACAACATGGCTGCCGAGTCACCACGACGACCATTTCTCGCGAACAGTTTCGTTACGTCAGAGAACTGGTAGAGCGGTTAGGGTTGGCCGACCAGGTGACGGTCCTTAATTGTGATTATCGCGATATGCCAGGGACGTTCGACAAGCTAGTGAGCGTGGAAATGATCGAGGCTGTCGGGCATCGTTACCTGCCCACTTTTTTCCAGTGCTGTGATCAGTTGTTAAAGCCCGGTGGAAAAATGTTGTTGCAGGCGATCCTGACCGGCGATGACCATTACCAGAAATACCTGGCCAGTGTCGACTTTATTCGGGCCTATATTTTCCCGGGAGGTTCGTTGCCCTGTCATGCGGTGATCGCGGATAGCGTGGACCGACTAACGGAGCTGCAGATTGCAGCTCGTGAAGATATCACGCCGCATTACGAACGAACGTTGCAATGTTGGCGAGCTGATTTCGAGAATAGCCTGGAACAGGTTCGGCAAATTGGATTCGACGAGCGATTCATACGCATCTGGAGATACTATTTGTGTTACTGTGAGGCGGGCTTTGCCGAGCGGCATTCCACGACCGAGCAGATGTTGTTAGTAAAATAGTCGATTTTCAACCGGATGGCATAATACGATGACAGTTCTTTGGATCGGTACGGGCGTTATGGTGCTGATCATGACGCTGCTCTGGCTGTGGCAGTGTCGGACAGGGCGTGGCAGCGTCGTGGACGTGGCCTGGACATTCGGCGTGGCCGGACTGGCGATTTCACAGCTGGTCACGGTGCCGGACCCGGTTACATCGCGTCATTGGCTGGTTGCTATCCTGATCGGCTTATGGGCGCTTCGCCTGGCAGGAATGTTGGCCTGGCGAATCCGCCAGTTGCCCGAGGATGGGCGTTACCTGGCGATGAATGAGAAGTGGGGCGGTCGAGCCGCTTTTCGCATGTTTCTTTTTCACCAGTTCCAGGCACTGGGATGCTTGCTGTTTGCCTGGCCCTTCTACCTGGTCGCGTTGAGCACGGGTCCCCTCACCATACTCGATTTCATGGGCGTGGCCTGCTGGTTAGCGGGGATCGTGGGAGGTACGGTTGCCGACGTTCAGCTGACCCGGTTTCGCCTGGCAGGTCCACCGGGAAGCGTCTGCCAGGTAGGCCTCTGGCGTAACAGCCGACACCCGAATTATTTCTTTGAGTTTGTCCACTGGTGCAGCTACGTGCTGCTCGGATGGTCGGCCCCCCAGGGGGCCTGGCTCATCCTTCTGCCAGCGATTCTCCTGTTTTTAATCTTCTTCGTGACTGGAATTCCGCCCACGGAAAAGCAGGCGTTGGCAACCCGCGGGGAGGCCTACCGTGCCTACCAGCGAACCACCTCCGTATTTATTCCGTTACCCGTGAAACGTGATGTTTCAGAAAGCCTCCAGCGTTAATGTCTATTCTTACCAAGCCAGGTATTTATCTTGCCGAACGGGGTTGGGTTTCCGATCGCTTGCTGCGACGTGCCATGCACCGCCTCTGTGCCAAGCGACTGCAACAGGTTGCCATGACGGGTATCGAGCAACAGGCCTTTTCCGACCTGCCCGCGATTACCGGATCCAGGCCGGTTGCCGTGGAAACGGAAGCTGCAAATGAACAGCATTACGAGGTACCGGCAGTATTTTTTGAAAAGGTGCTGGGACAGCGACGTAAATACAGCTGTTGCTACTGGGATGCGCAGGTAGCGGACCTGGATGCTGCTGAGGAATCCAGCTTACAGCAGACCTGTGAACATGCCAGGCTGGAAGATGGCATGCGGGTTCTTGATCTTGGGTGTGGCTGGGGTTCGTTGACTCTCTGGATCGCCGAACACTACCCGGGATGTTCGATTCGGGCGATTTCCAACTCGCATTCCCAGCGCGCTTACATCGAGCAGGTGGTCGAACAACGAGGTTGGCAGGATCGTGTGCAGGTCGTCACGTCGGACATTAACGAATTTGATCCGGCCGTCAGCTTTGATCGAATCATATCGGTCGAGATGCTGGAGCACGTGCGGCACCATGCGCCTCTTTTTCGACGCATGGAATCCTGGTTGAATCCAGGCGGAAAAATACTGGTGCACGTCTTTACCCATCGGGACTACAGCTATCCGTTCGAGACGGAGGGGACGGATAACTGGATGGGAAGGTATTTCTTTACCGGTGGCATCATGCCCAGCCAGGGCCTGCTTCCCGCGCTGGCAAGCGGTTTTGAGTTGGAACAGGAATGGACCTGGGATGGACGACACTACCAGAAAACAGCGGATGCCTGGTTGGCAAAAATGGATGCTGCGCGCGGTGATATTCAACCGCTTCTCGACGCGCATTACGGTTCCCAGGGGCAGACCTGGTGGTACCGCTGGCGCATGTTTTTCCTGGCCGTTTCCGAGTTATTCGGATTTGATGATGGCCAGCAATGGCAGGTCAATCATTACCGCTTCGGGTGACAGCAGCGGATAGCCGACGTTTCCGCATTATTGCCGATCGACAGGTGCTAGCCGCGAGAAAAGCTGAACCACCAGACGGCGGTGTCAGCGTGGTTCTGGTAAAGTCGCTCGTCATCCAACAACTGCCAACCCTTGCCCACAAACAACTCGCGGGTTTCTTCAACGGTTCGGTAGTATCCCGTGTAGCGCGTGTTGAGTGCCTTCGAATACTGGTTGATCACTTCGATTCGTTTTTCCAGCCCGACGGAGGACCTGACCAGCAGGGTACATTGTTCTGCAGACCAGTCTTCGAGTCTTTCCAGCATTTGTTGGCACTGCTCGTTATCCAGGCAGGGAAGGATTCCTGACAGCAATACCACGTCGAATACGCCATCGTATTGGAAAGTGGTGGCGTCGCCCTCGAATAACTCGGCTTCCACGTGAGCGTCGGAGAGTCTCCGCTGGGCCAGCTCCAACAGCTCACCGACGTAATCGAAACCGACCACTTTATTGAATTGCTTTGCCAGGCTGACCAGCAGCCGACCATCACCACAGGCCGTGTCCAGGAGGGACTTGTCGCCTGGATTATCAACGGCCGCTGTAACCAGGTCGACTTCACGCTGGGTTTGCGAGGCGACCTTTTCCTGGTCGCCGTTAAAACTTCCCAGCACAGTCACCCCGGCAGGTAATTCACGTTCTTGAGTTGCCCGCGCAGTCCAGAAAGTTTTCAGTTGAGAACGAATCCTGGTAGAAGAGACGCGTGGAGTGCGAGGGATATGGACGACCTGGATTCCATGTTCATGACAGTATTGGAGCGTTTTCTGCTGATCCGGATAAAGATCAGTTTCTCCATACTCTTCGCCACATGCAAAGACATTAATTCCAAGTGCTTCCAGTAACGGTCCCTGGAAGATGTCACGGTAGCTGATGGCTTCATCCACGAAGCGAAGTTGCTCGATGATCGCAATCCGTTCGGCAAGAGAATTTACCAGCTCAACTCCCTTGTGGGTTTCGACGTCACGGTCATCCTGGACGCCCACGATCAGCGAGTCACCAGCTGCTGCCGCAGCCATCAGGTAATTCAGGTGCCCGATGTGAAAGACGTCGAATACGCCCGGGACAAAAACCTTTACCATTGGTTGGTTCCTTTCCAACGGTCCCGTTGAATGATTGCCTTGCTGTCGATGTAGTAGGTATAGTCGTGACAGGGTGTCTGCCAGTCCCCGTAGACCGATTCCAGGTACTGTTGCTCATTTGCAGGCTTGAGCCATTGTCGGTCACAGAAGTTAACAGGTTCCAGGTCAAAACCAGGTATCTCGTTCAGGAACTGGCGTTTAGGCCGGGGGAGGTAGCAGTACCAGCGGATACGATCCTCGTGTCGAGTTGCTTCGAAGAACTCGAACTTGATGTGTCCATAGTTGAGTACGTACTCGGTGGCGTGTCCCTCGTTGTTGATCCAGCAGGCTTCCTTGCGAAATCCGGCTTGCTCGAGGGTTGTGATCGCTGCCATCAGATCCTGGTGATCTTCGCGCCAGTAATGGAAATCAAAGTCCGTATCGTGTGCCAGCAGTTTACCTTCGCGTGCATATCCGATTACCATGCCACCGCAAATCCAGTACTTGTCGGCCAATGGAGTCTGGCTCATCAGGTCATGGAACCGGTGCAGGCGTTGAAGCATTTTTTCTGGGGTGAAGTAGAGTCGCTGTCGGATCCGACGGCGCGTTTTACGAAATAATCCCATGCGTGAGTCCGTCTGCAGGCAAAGACATGCAATCTTAATGACGAAATGATAGCGTAAACCTTGGGTGATCCATGTCTTGCGCCACTAGCATAGCTGTCAGCAAAAAAACAGGTCAATGGCAATTAATGATGGCGTGCCCGGACTTTGGTCACAGGAAGTGGGTTGGAGAAGGCGAATCGTCGGGCCTCTAGAGACCACCAATAGGTGCTGCCTGTGCCAACGCCTGCTGGATCGGTTGTGGCACCTGGGGTTGCAGCCGCACGATACCTGGATCGACCAGGGTATGCAGGATCGTGGCAGTTAGTTCAGCCGTGCTGATCGGGCTGCTGCTGGGAGTACCGCCCAGCTTGTCAGATTGTCCGATGACCTGCCCCATCTTCAATCCACCGCCGGCCAGCACCAGTGGGCAGAGTGCTCCCCAGTGATCACGACCTGCCTTGGTGTTAATCTTGGGTGTGCGTCCAAATTCACCCGTGATGACCAGCAGGACATCGTCGCTCAGACCTCGCTCGGCCAGGTCTTCCAGGAAGGCAGTGACTGCCCGGTCGACCGCTGTTCCCAGGACCGGCATCCCGTCGTCGACACCGAATCGGTTACCGTGCAGGTCCCAGCCAGTACTGGTGACGGTTACGAATCCACAGCCGGCTTCAACCATGCGTCGTGCCAACAGCATCTGGCGACCGAGGAATTCCGGTGTCTGTTTCTCGAAACCTGCCCGCTTGGGTTTGCGCAGAAACACCTCCGGGGGAATTGTAATATCGCTGGTGTCATATTTTTCCAGGGTGGTGCGAGGTTCCCGCGAGAGGTCAAAAGCGCTCGTGACTCCCTGCAGAAGCACGTCAAAAGCCTGCTGGTTAAACCTATCCAATCCTTCCAGCAACCGATTGTTATCCAGGTTGCGTTTGAGCTGATCCATTTTTTCCAGCAGGGATCGCGGATCATCCAGGCGATCCGTTTCAATGCCTAGCTTCATGTCTGACATGAGCTGTCCGCCACCGCTGGGATCGAAGGGCGCATAGGCCGGTCCCAGGCTGTTGGTCGGGTTCAGTCGCTGGGTATAGTCCGGGTTGCCCACGAAACCGGCACCTCCCGCACGAGGGCCCAGCATGATGTTGTTGGGAATCCCGGTGCGAGGATTCGTGGTTCCCGCGATCGAGCTGTAGAGGCTGCCCAGGTGTGCCTTGGTAGCATTACCGCCGGCAGCCATGTACGCCGTGGCTGAACCGTGAGAGGTCATCCCGTTGCGGAAACTGCGAATCACGGTCAGCTTGTCAGCATTGCGGGCCATACCTGGAAAGTGTTTGCCAAAGGTGACGCCTGGCAAACAGGTCTTGGTTTCCCCGAACATGGCTCGATAGGCCGCCGGGGCAGTCATCTTGGGATCGAACGTTTCATGCTGAGGTGGACCGCCACCCAGGAACAACAGGACGACTGATTTGTCACGTACCATGGCGGAAGGGCCGGCCAGGGCCTGGGTACGAAAGAGGTCACTGAGCATGAAACCGCCCAGGCCAAGCATCCCCGCGGACAGGAAGCTGCGACGACTGCGTCTGTGAGGCTTGATATGCAGCATGATGAGTGGCTAGATCAATTCAGGCATCGGATCATGGTCAGCCAGGTACTGCGGCCGGCCACTCAGGTCGGGTACGGTTGCCGTACGAGGGTTGATCCCCATCTGCTGATAGAGCGTGGCAATCACTTCACCAAAGTGAGTGCGTCGTTCGACGGGATAAGCTGCATGCTTGTCGGTAGCCCCGATGACCTGTCCCATTTTCATACCACCGCCGGCAAGCAGGCCACCCCCGACCTGGGGCCAGTGGTCACGTCCGGCGTTCTTGTTGATTCGCGGAGTTCGTCCAAATTCACCCCAGGCGACGACGGAAACATCATCGGCCAGCCCACGTTCATAGATGTCCTCGATCAAGGCCGAGAGTGCCCGGTCGAAGTAGGGCAGGTGCGTATCACGTGCCTCGGAGAAATTCTTGCTGTGGAAATCCCAGCGCCCAAAGTTGAGAGTGACCACGCGACAACCGGCTTCCACCAGTCGCCGGGCCATCAGGAATTGCTGGTTGTTACGCGGGGCACCGTCACCGTACCGGTCGGTATGTCCCTTGCCGTAACGTTCGATCGTTTTTGGATCTTCCTTGCTGATATCAAGTGCCTGGGCGAGCTTGCTGGAGGTCAGGATTCCCAGGGCCTGCGCGGTAATGTCGTCGACTTCCTCGTAAATGCGTTGCTCATC